>JAAZFB010000356.1 GCA_012511915.1 Clostridiaceae bacterium | reverse complement strand
GGAGTTTTATTATTGACTTTTAATTAATGAGGAATAGTATTAGGCATTATAAAATTTTTCATTCCCACCATTTTTTATTCTGTAATTATTATTGTGGTAACGGCACAAGTACCACAGTTGTCAAGCCCGCCTAATGCAATAATTGATCTTCCGGGTGTTATACCTTTCAAAGTAGTAATTTTTGTTGAGGTATTGTCTACAATCTTAACGGTACCCCTAACTACAACTGTTTGCGAAGTAATTTGACCGTTATCGGGGTTTATTGCATCTAATACAAGCACGTTATAAACGGGGTTCACAGATGTAACTGTTCCCATTACTTGGGATGGTACAACCGTCTTCTTAATAGTAATTTTATCGATGTTTTCGCTTTTGAGCACTATGGTAGCTGTTGCGCCCAATCTCATATCATATATGGAGCTTTCCTCAGTTTCAACATAAAAAGCGGTATTGGCAGCAACTTTATATTCTGTTGAAACGCCACCTGTTTTAATTGTAATAGTCGGCGCAGACGATATTACTATTTCTTCGATTGTTCCCTCTACATCTTTATTTACACTTGTTGCAACTATTTTCTTTATCAGTCCTGCTGTAATACTTAATGTGGCGTTATCACCCACGGCAAGGTTTCTCAATTCATCCGTAACGTTATTTCTTGTAATAGTGGCATCGGGGGAAATCGAAAAACTTTCGGACGAACCGTCTTTTACCATTATGGTTAAAACAGGAATGTTCGCACTAAAATCCAATCCTTTTATGGTACCTGTTTTGGTATAACTTTTTGTTTCGGCAACGATTTTTTCAACCATATTGTTTTTTAAGTTCATCTTTACAAAATAGTCATACTTTAGGGAAGAGAAAATAGTCTCAACATTATCCACAATAATCGTGCAGCCATCACTGAGGGTATAAATCTTACTGCCGTCTTCATTGCCTGTATTTGTGTCTAATGTAATAGACAGTACACCTTTATTGTTAGTAAGCGATTTAATAATACCTGACACTTCTGTCTGCGTCCTTGATGAAAGCGCCTCAATCATGCGGAGATCATTTCCTTGGTAATGGAGGCGGATGTTATAACCCTTAGTTATCCCCGAAAGCGGTGATGCAAGCCCATCAACACGGATTGTAATGCCTTCATCTACAGCAACATCTGTCGTTGCACCGTCTATTATTGCGGTAATCTTTTCGTTATCAAGCGATAAAACAGCAGCATTGACAGTAGTTAGTTGCATAGCCTCTTCACAACGGTACATCATTGTTGCCATCATAGCACGGGTAACATTAAACTTCGGCATAAATTTGTTATCTTCCATACCTTTCATTATACCGCTGTCGCTGATAAATTGAATGTATGGCTTTGCAGCTGTAGGTATTTCATTGTCGTCTGCATAATTTAATAAAACAATAGGATTGCTTAGCGCTTCAACTTCTCCGCCTAATACCTTTGTTAGCATTTTTGCAACCCCATGACGGTTCATGGGTGTGTTTTTAGTGTTATCACCGATATAATCGGGCAATTCATTAATCCGAAGGCTTCCCCAATAAAGCAGGTACGCGGCTTCTTTTTTATATTGAATATCATAAGCTGCAAGTTCTTGTTGGTATGCAGAAAGCGCGGCTTCCGCAAATTCCTGGTTTTCGTCATATGTAACACCGAGAATTCGAGCAGCTAATATAACCGCTTCTAACTTACTTATTGGATTATCCGGTTTAAATGTGCCGTCGGTATATCCTTTTAACAGACCCCTTGATACCATATCGTCAATATAATCTGCAGCCCATGAATGTCGCTCTAAAATGTCGGGAAATGTTACGGCATAGCAAGTAAATACCATTGATACGATTACAGAAAAAGCAATTAAGGATAATGCAAAGCGTTTGAATTTCATTAAACAATCCCTCCACAAAAAAAGTATATAAAGCTATAAACAGATTTCATTTTTCACTACTATATATGATAACATAAGGTGTTACATATTTCAACAATTATTATTCCAAAAGTGGAAAAAACTTAGCCTTGAAATTGATTTAGTTATGGTGTAACATAATAATCGTGGTTGACATAATACCGTAATTAGCAACATTATGTTAATGCGACATACGGTAATACGTTCAACGAAACGGAAATAAAAAAAGGAGGTAGCGGGGTATGGTGCCACCCTCTGCCACAACAAAATGCAGGAGGCAAGAAGTAGCAGTAAGTAAATAATTAAATAATTTAAAAAAACAGGGAGGAAATAAAAAATGAGCAAGTTTAGACGAATAAGTGCATTTGTAATTGCATGCTCTATGGTATTCGCTCTTATGACTTCATTTGCAGCAGAACAGACAGAAGATTTTACAAACACAAAGTATGAAGAGCCGATAGAACTGTTAAAGGCTCTTGAGATTATGGTTGGTGACGCTGAAACAGGATTGTTCCGTACTGAAGACGGTATTCTCCGTTCTGAGTTTGCAAAGGTAGCTGTTTACCTTGCAGGACTTTCAGAGGTTGCATCCAGCTCAATGTCAGCAACGGTATTCCCTGACGTAGTAGAGAACCACTGGGCAAATGGCTATATTAATGTAGCTCAACAGCAAGGATATGTTATTGGTGATGACGACGGTAATTTCCGTCCGGACGATAAAATCACTTATGCAGAGGTATCTGCTGTTATAGTTCGTATTCTCGGATACGAGCCCAAAGCATTATCCAGAGGTGGTTTCCCGACAGGCTATACGGTAGTCGCAGGTGAAATAGGGCTTTTAAAGAACGGGGTTGTGTCAGACGGCATTAACAATCCGATAAAAAGAGGTTCTGTAGCTATTATGTCATTTAACTCGTTGACAATTAATATAATGGAAAAGACAAGCTACGGCGCAAATGAAAGCTATGAAGTAGTAGAAAAGAATATTTTGAAGGAAAAACTTGATGTTGAAAAAATGTACGGTCAGGTTGTTGCCAATGCTTATACAACAATGACAGGTGTATCTTCACTTCGTGAAGACGAGGTAAGCATTTTGACGACAGACGGCGACTCATTAATTTATAAGACCGGAGATACAAACGCCAAAGATTTTCTTGCAAGAAACGTAATTTATTATGTTAAAGATGAAGGCGACAATAGCGACCCTGAACTTGTATTGGTAAGAAACAATAAAAACAGCAATTCAGAAATTTCTGTTCTTGTCGATAACATCAGTGCAATTGAGGGTGAAGCTGACGCAAACAAAGTGTTGTCTTATTGGATTAACAAAGAAACAGACAGAGTACCCGAAAAGGCAATAATCAAGCAAGACGCTAAGGTTTTCTATAACGGTGTTGCAAACGATAATTATGATATCAATGAAGTGATAAATCTAAAAACCGGTAATGTTGTTTTAGTTGATACAACACAGACCGATGAATATAACTATGTATTTATAACAGAATATCAAAATATCGTTGTAGATGAAATAGCATTGGCAAGTTACCGTGTAACGGACAAATATGACATGCTTGCGCTAACCCTTGACCCGTCAGACAAATCGATTAAATTCTCTATCACATTAGATGGTCAAAATATTGAGTTGAAAGATTTAAGGGAATGGGATGTTCTTTCTGTAGCAATGGATAACCCAAATCCTGCTGAGGCGACCGTTATTAATGTTCTTGTTTCAAGAAACTCAGTAACAGGTAAAGTAATTGAAATACAAGACGAAAAGCGAAAAATCAACGACAGCAGCTATGAAATAGCCGAAAACTATATTCTTTCCGGCCAGCCTGAAATCAAACTCGAAGACGAAGGAACATTCTTCTTGGATATTGAAGGTAAAATAGCAGCAGTTGACACAGCGACAGCAGCAGGCAGCAAATACGCATATCTTGTTGACGGTGAGGTAACAGGCGTAATAGACAACAGGTTAGAACTAAAACTGTTCACACAACAAGGCGAGACGGAAATATTAAGGGCTGCGAATAGGGTAAAGGTTAACAACACATCTAACCTTGACGGAACAGCTGCCTTGGCGGCAATTCAAGAGGTAAATGACGGCAAAACAGCACAGCTTATCACTTATGAAACAAATTCAAACGGTGAGATATACTATGTTAATACCGCAACAGCCAACAACACAGGTGCACCGCTTAGAACAGCATTTTCACTTGACTGTGTATCCGATAGTCTTGTATACAATGCACTATCCGGTAAGCTCGGAGTATTCAACTTGAATGCTGACACAATCGTCTTTGATATTCCTGAGGGGGAAACCGATCCGGAAAACTATGCAATACGAACAAGGGATTTGTTTGTGGATAAAACAGCATACAATGTTGAAATCTATGACTTGGCAGAAGACTTTACAGCAAAGATTATTCTCGTTAAAAACAGCAGCGGCGAAACAAATGCAGAATCTCCGATAGCAGTTGTTACAAGAATAGCCTCTGTACAGAACGAAAACGGAGAAACCGTTGATAAGATTTATGCATTAGAAAATAATACTACCATTGAGCTTTTTGCTAAAGATAGTGCAACTTTTGTAAAAGGTGACAACGAAAAACTTTCAGCCGGCGACATCATTCAATATAGGAAAAACGCAAGCGGTGAAATTGACAAGATAACAGTATTGTTTGATTCACAAGACAGAGACAATAATGAAATCAACAAATACACTGCTTTTGCCGGAACAGAAATGGAAACAGTTGTAGGTAGAATAACCAGGAAGTTCGCAACTTCTATCAATGTTGAAACAAGTAACATGCCTGAAACTAACTACAACATTGAGAATGCTAAGGTTTATAACTATGACTTCTCAAAACCTGTAAATTCACAGGTAACGACAGTTGATTCAAGTTACTTGACCAGATACGATCCAGGTGATGCTCGAAAAATATTTATTAGAATTTACAAAGGTAATGTTGAAGAAATCGTAATTATAAAAGAGTAACAAGCAAAAAAACCTCCTGTAATTATTAATAATCACCCCCGACTTTTTAGTCGGGGTTTTTTTTAATTGAGGATTAGTATAACAGCTGCAGTGGTATTTGTATATAATTACAAATTTTACTATGCGGTATTGACAATTGTGATAAAACCATATAAAATGTTAGCGTAAGCTAACATTTTATATTTTTATCAAGGAAGAAAAGAGTATGGGATTTACAATAAAAGATTTAAAGCAAGGCGAAAGCGGTATTGTAACAAAGGTTACCGGTCATGGCGCGATTAGGCGGCGTCTTTTTGATATGGGAATAACACCTGGAGCTTTGGTGACGATGAGGAAAACCGCGCCTTTTGGGGACCCAATTGAAATTACAGTACGCGGTTATCAGCTTAGCATTAGGAAATTAGAAGCAAATTTGGTTATAATTTCAAAAAATGAGGTATAAGCATTATGGGATCACTTAAGTTTGCATTGGCGGGCAATCCTAACAGCGGTAAAACCACTTTATTTAACGCTATTACCGGTAGCACTGCGCATGTTGGCAACTGGCCCGGTGTTACGATAGACCGCAGAGAGGGTAAGTATAAAAAGGGCGATTTAGAAATTAGCATAGTTGACCTTCCGGGGATATATTCGTTATCTCCGTATTCACCTGAAGAACTGATTGCCAGGAATTATATAATTGAAGAAAACCCCGATGTTATTATTAATATTGTTGATGTTACTAATTTAGAAAGAAATCTATATCTTACCACACAGCTGATGGAAACTGATTGCCCTGTGGTTGTCGCTCTTAATATGTGTGATCAGCTTGAAAAACGCAATGATTATATTGACCGTTTAGGGC
>JAAZFB010000355.1 GCA_012511915.1 Clostridiaceae bacterium | reverse complement strand
GTTTACAAGTGTTGCCGTAATGGTACCGTAGCTTGTCGAATGTTGCGCATAATTTATACGTACCCTGCCAGTGCTGACATAGAAACTGCTAGAATATCCTATGCTTGTAAGATAAATATCAAAATAAGTTAACAAAGATCTAGTGCTTGCATGTTGCAATTGATTAAAAACATCTTTGTCTATAATTTGTTCATTACTCTTTTCGCCATAGAATATCCGTTCTGTTTCAACATCTTTAGAATCTGCGGCAAAAACAGGTGAGGCCATATTCAGCATTAATGCTAATATAAGAAGACATAATCCAAGTTTCTTTCTCATTTTTAACCATCCTTTCGCTATGCTCAAGATATAAAAGTAATGAAAGACTTTTTTCATTCAGATTTCACTTACTTCCAAATCATTACAGCGCATTACTGTTTTATTAAACAATCAAAGGCATCATCTTCTTTCAATCAAATTCATAATCAACCTTCAAAGGCTTACCCGATTCTTAATTATTGGATTTAAATCATCCACTTGTTCTGACGGGACGATAGATCTTCCCGTCCAACTTATACTGCAAATGGCGTAGCAATATTTTCCTCCCAAAGGATTCCTTACCTATAAAGACAACTTGAAATCATTTTTGCAACATTATTTTGGAATTATTGGGGATTTTGCACTTTCTTGCTAACTTTCATCTTAATGCCTGTATAATCGTTACAAAGGATGTGATGATAATGATCATGATGATGGTCGCCACCCTGGGAAGCGATGACGATAAAGCCTTCATGGTAAATTTATATAAAGAATATTATGGTCTGGTGCGAAAGATAGTTTACGATATCGCCCGCGATGTGGAACATGCGGAAGACCTGACGAATGATACTTTTATAAAATTAATTGAAAAAACTTCTGTAATTCGAACGCTGGAAAGTTGCAAATTGGCCGCTTATATTGTCTATACTTCCAGGAGCGTTGCTATAAACTTCATAAAACACCGAGATGTGCAGCAAAAACACCTGTACTTTGGTCAAGACACAGATTTGGCCAAAAATATTCCCAGCTCAGAAGATGATATCGAAACTAGGATCATCCATAAAGAAGAACTGAAAGAGCTGGGGAATGCCATATTAAAACTGACTGAGCAGCAGCAAGATGTCTTGTATTTTAAGTACATATTAGAAATGAATGATGCAGAAATAGCTGAAATTTTAGTAATAGCCCCGGACAGCGTCCGGCAGTATCTGACCCGAGCCCGGCGGGAGGCCAAAGAGCTTATGGAGAAGGGGATGAATCAACGTGATGAATAACAACCCGGAACAAGTTCGAAAAAAGCTTTATGAGGAATATGAAGATAGTCTGTTCCGCTTGGTCATGCACGACGTCGCGGAGAAAGAAGGTCAGCTCTTCCTGGAGGAAGCAGGAAAGTTGAAAAACGATCCGGAATATCTGCCTTCTCCAGAGACGGTCCAAAGATTCACTCAACAACTGGACGCACATCTAAAAAAGCCAAAAGCTTATGCTAGAAGACACCGCATATTGGCGGCCTTAAACAAAGTGGCGGTCGCCATGCTGATCACGCTGGTTATATTAGGCACTACGGTGGTGACCGTGGAAGCGGTTAGAGTCAAGGCGCTTAATTTTTTAATGGATGTTCAACAGGAATATACATCTTTCCAGTTGCAGGACAGCAGCAGCAATTCGGAAGGGTCTAGTGAAACCGTTGACTGGCATCAAGCTTATGTGCCCACCTATATACCGGAAGGCTATGAAGTCAGTGCTACGGTTCAGAACGAAAATTATATAAATATTGAATTCACAGATTTGCAGGGCTCGCTTATTTCATATATGGAATTAAGCGCAGACAGCACGCCTGCGCTGGATACGAAAAACGCTTCCGGCTTTGAAAAAATCAGTATCAACGAGCATGAGGGGACGATAGTGGTGAAAAACTCTCTGGTGACCGTTATATGGAGTATGGATGATCGCATGTTCATGATTCGGGGAGAGATAGAGAAAGAGACGGCGGTAAAGATGGCCGAGGGAGTGAAATATATAGATTAGAAAAATATTCTAAAAAAGCAGGGAAATCTTGTTGCAAAAAACCTCCTTTTGTCGTCTTTACTATTGAAAGATATTTTAAGGAGGTTTTTTATTTATGAAAAAGTTGATTTGCATGGGTATTTTTGTTCTGATGGCCGTTTTTTCCGCCGTTCCGGCCTACGCGGTGGCTGAAGTGGACCAACAAGCAGGAACACAAGGCGTGATTACGCCTCAATTCACCTACATTTCGTTGTTAAGTCCGGGCCTTTCGATCAACTCGTTCGGGAAAGCCAACTGCATAGGACTTGCTTCAGCATATGATAGTTCGCATACTACCAGGCTGACCGTAGAATTGCAAAAATACAGCGCCAGTGGTTGGAGCACCATCAAGTCGTGGTCTGCATCAGCGACCGGGACCTACGTTGCCAATGTATATGAGTATTATTATGTTGTCCACAGCACTTATCGAGTATGCGCTACAGCTAAAGTTTATAACGCTTACGGAACTCTATTGGAAAGTAAATCGTTATATTCGAATACGGTAACATATTGAGATTGCTAATCATGAAACTGATAGAACATAGCTATCAGTTTCATGATGTATTAGGATTACCGGCGGATAACCCGCTGTATAGGCAGCTTCAATATTTTGGTTGACGAAGGGAAGTGATAAATTAAGTGTGATTAATGAAACTCGGAAGGAGGTTGTTTGAGACTAGGCTGCTGCTCACAAGATTGCTATAATTCTGCAATATTACTGTAAATATACCGTTTACCTTTCCCAAAAGTGTGTGAAAGGGTGATAGAAAGTGGTTTTGTTTCTTTAGTAAGATAAGTGGTATCGTCTAGGTTGCCAGTTTAAACAAAATTAGCCTAAAATAAGGAGGGAATCACATCAATGAGAAAAAGTGGCATTATATTAATTGTTACATTTATGTTTGTTTTAGTTTTCGGATCCTTTGCTTCTGCTGACCAAGAACTGGATTTAGACAAGCTTAGTTATCAGGAAATTAAACAGTTTAGCGAGAATGAATTAAAACAGCTTACCGATCAATTACTACAATTAAGCGAAGACGAAAGACTGGTTTTCATTAATCGGATAGGGTATGAACAAGTAGCCGATAACCCGGCTCTGGCTTTGGGAATTCCATTTACTGATCAAGAAGCGCGAGAAGCTGACGAGAGATATGAGGCAGTAAAGAAGTTAGCAGACACTTCTATTTATGTACCAATATTAAGAGAACAATATAATTTAAGTCATTGAAGCCTATTAGTCTCGGGAAGATGGACTTTTTATACGTACTGCGAGTGACAAGGGGGATAAATATTTAACATGTCCAAAGCGGCTATTAACAGATTTTCAATATATCGTCTGACTTTTTCATATTTTTTGGGATTACCCGCGCTCAATAACTACAGACATTTACCTTGGCCAGGGGTGACGTTATATTATGGTCTTAGTAAAAAGCTTGATAAAAGACATATACGGTATATTGATAATGATAAAATACCACATATTTTAAAAAAGATTCGTACTATTTCCATTATAGGATTAATAGTATTTTTTATACTTGGTTATTTAAGAATAAACTTTGAACAGTTACTCAATCTTAAGGTACTCAGCTTTTTAATAATAGTCTATATATTCCCCGCATTTTTTACCGTAAAAAAAGAAAATGAAGATGATTTTAAGATAACCTTGTCCATAATAAAATCTTTACCTGAAGAGCAACTGAACCAGGTGTTGGATTCATTAGAAGAATCTGAGCAAATGCTTGTTAAACAAAGATTTGGCCTTAAGAAGGGCGACGTACCTCTTTCAATATATGAGCTAGCTGATATAAACGACATGGATTATTCCGATATAAAG
>JAAZFB010000354.1 GCA_012511915.1 Clostridiaceae bacterium | reverse complement strand
TTACTATAACAGATAATCAAAATGAAGCCTTAACAAGTGGTCATGTGTATTACTCTATTAAGCGTGCTGGTGTAATGATATACGAAAACATTCAAATTCCAAATCATGCAGATGGAATTTACACGGTTGATATACCGAATCAGCAGGACGGGGAATATGAAATTATTTTAACTATCTTTGATAAGGCATATAACAAAACCATCCATACATTAACACAAACCCTTGACAATACAGCACCTACCGCAAAGTTTCTAACTCCTGCTGAAAATTCCCTTGCAACGGAATATTCCACATGGACAAATCAAAGCAAGAAAATTTTAATCAGCACGGCAGACGATATTTCCGGTATCAGAAAATGCAATGCTTATAGGAATGGCAGTTTGTTTGCGGCTACAACCTTGGGTGCCGCCCCACAGGAATATATTTTCAGCTATGATGTGACCAATACTTTGACCGGGAAAATTACACATTATTTCTACATCTACGATAATGCTTGTACCATTGACAAGACAAGAAACATGGCAAACATAAACTCCAACGGAAATTCACGCTATGTCAGTTCTCAGGTATGGCTCGATAAGACACCACCAAGTATAACCATAAATACCGATAGCAATGTGTGGCACTCTGCCCCGGTAACAATTTATGCAGATGCTTACGATTACCCATCGGCAGGCGGCGTTTCCGATAACTCCGGTGTGAAATCCATTCAGTATTGTGTTACTGATACTGAAATTTGCGACAACAATTGGCTGGACTATGACTTTGGCGTTACCTTCAATCAAGGCGGCATTTATTATCTGCACATAAAAGCGGTTGACTTTGCCGGAAACGAAGCCATTGCAAGCAAGCGTATTATGCTGAACACCAATGCCCAAATTGTAAGCCCTGTTACACCGACAGATGATAGCCTACACACAATTTATAATAAAGCAGAGGACTTGTATATTATCAAAAATACAGCCTTTAGCACCAAATATCATTTTTATATCCGTGATGATGATATATCCGACACCATTAAAACCGAAATAAGGCTTGTAAGTCAAGATAATACAGAGCATATCAGTCAAACGGAGGTTGAAACTGTGCCGAACGGTTTATCTATGCGTGAGGTGATATTTAATCTTCCATACACCAAGGCAGATGGCTCTATCCTCCCCGACGGTGTTTATACCATGTATCTGTCTTTAAGTGAAGTGAAAAATGACAGAAGCAGTATTAAAGCGATAGAAAACGCAAAAGGCTGTGAGGTAGTCATTAAAAGAAATGCACCGCCAACTCCTATTATCTCAGTAGAAAGCGAAGCGGTGAATATCCATTATCCTGATGAAACCTTATCGGATAGCTTAAATCGAAGTGACATAAAGGCACTATATAAACGGGAATACAAGGCAGTTATTGATAACCGACCTGACACGAACATCTACAAACCTTATACCGCACCTTTCCCAGCGGATGATATGGTGGTGACCGCACTCTACACCGATATGGCAGGTAACATTTCCACAGCTTCTCAGCGAATTTACAAAAGCGGCTCTGGTGATGGAGATGGCAGTATTGCAACAGACGGCAATACCGCAACCATTGAAGAAAGCCGCCCTGCAAATACTTATTACATTGGAACAAGGAGGGATAAACAGACAGGCATTAACAGCAGTATGCTAAACTTTTTAAATTAACGGAGGGATGAAATTGAAAAAACCTATTATCGCTATTTTGGCAGCAGTCATTGTAATTGCATTGATTTTCACAGTGATGTATTTTAGCAAATCGGAGGAAAACAATCTTTCGGTAGCGGAAAGCATATCCGTTACCGCCGAGGACTTAGAGGAGTACCGCCAAAATATTGGCAACAGCATGGATATTAAGAAAAGTATTTTGCTTATCTTCAACACACAGGAGGAGTGCCAAAACTTCATAAACGAACATGGCGATTCCGACGATCCGCTCTCGGCAGGAGCAGGTATCGCTCCCCAAATGGAGGACGGATATTATAATGTGGTGGGCAACACCATATTTGAAACTATTTTTGATAGCCTTCAAGACGGTGAATATGCAAAAGAACCCATAGAGTTTGGCGGTGCATTTTGTTATTTCAAACGCCTTGATAATTATAGTGTAGTCAATAACGATGAGGACTTAACAGAATTTATCAGGCAAGAAAAAAATATGGAAAGGGGCGGTG
>JAAZFB010000353.1 GCA_012511915.1 Clostridiaceae bacterium | reverse complement strand
GGATTTATTCTACCAATAATGGATTGCCTCCATTGGTAAAGCGAGAGCAGTACTATAGAATGATACTACCAGTTGCTGCTTAAATAAATTATAAAATTTCCGTTTAATTTATACCCTGTTACTACTTCCTTGTATTTATGACTGAACCAATATTGACAACTCCAAACTGTACACCCAACTGCACAAACATAGTAATATAAAAAATGCAGGAGGGACCTGAGTCATGCAGCGATACAGCAATGAATTTAAAGAAGAGGCCTTGTTGTTAGCCAAGGAAATTGGTGTACGACAGACGAGCGAGAAACTGGGAGTAGCTCAAAAGACGCTATACAAGTGGCAGCGAGAAAAAAGGCTTGCAGGACAACTTTCCAATAGAGTTGTTGAAAGTGACGCTGAGAGAATAAAGCGGCTTGAAAAGGAAAACGACGAGCTGCGTCAAGCGAACGAGGTTTTAAAAAAAGCAATGGGTTTTTTTGTGCCCCGATAGAAACGGTAAAGCCACGGCATGCGTATCGGTGGCTGTATGAAAACAGAGGTGAAATCAGCGTAGCATTCATTTGTGATTTGTTTCAGCTTAGCAGGCCGGGCTACTATAGCTGGCTTAAAAAGAAGGATGCGCCTGATAAAAACTCACCGATTCTATCGGATCTAAAAGAAATACGCAAAAAACATAGAGCTTATGGAGTCAAACGACTGCACCAAGCGTTAAACAAAAAACGAGAGAAGAAAAAAATGCCCAGAGTGAGTTATGGTCGTGTTTATGGAATTTGCAGTGTAAACGGTCTACTGCAAAAAGTTAAGCGGCCTCGCGGTATTACACAACAAAATCGTGCTGACCAGGTAAGCGAAGACCTGATACGGCGCGATTTTACGGCTGATCATCCAAACAGAAAATGGCTAGGTGATATCACTGAAATAGCGTGTAAGAATGGTAAGCTCTATATATCAGGTGTGTTTGACTGCTTCGATGGTGCTATAGTGGGGCTATCAATGGAAAATCATAAACGCGCAAGCCTGTGCTCATCCTCACTAAAAGAAGCCGTTCGCCGATATGGAAAAGACAAAGATCTGATATTTCATTCTGATCGTGGCAGCCAGTATACCAGCCGTGAATATAGACAGTTATTGGACGGTTATAACATCAGACAAAGCATGGGGCGTACTGGCAATTGCTATGATAACGCTAGGATGGAGTCGTTCTTTGCAACCTTGAAGAAAGAATTGATTTACAGAATTCCTGTGACAACACTAACGCGAGAAGAAGTCAAACGACAGATATTTCGATGGGTTGAATGCGAGTATAACAGAGACCGGCTTTATTCCGCTAATGAAAACAGTATGTCGCCGCTGGAAAAGCGAGCTACATACTACTCGCAGCAACAGGCTGCATAGATTTTCTCATACCTCTGGAATCATTATTCAAACGCTCTCGCCGGCACATAAAAATAGCAGACCTTGCGGCTTGCGTAAAGGGGGCGTTAGACCTTGACACCAGCCGCAAGGCCTGCTCTGGAATAACTGCCGACGGGATCATTTGAATAAGTAAGAGATGCTTTACTATAGCTGGGTGTACAGAAAAGTTGACAACTCCACTGTTTCGCAACTTCAGTGTAACTGTTCGTGACCTTGATGGGTCATCCTTTTTTTATTTTGGGTAATTCATTTTACAACTTACCGCTTAAGACGAGCGGCTTTAGAACCATAAATACTACCATGCAGGTCCAATTTTTTTAATAATCTTTATCATAAATAATCGACTTATACAAATATACAAAGGTGGTCAAGCTCAAATGAGCGCGCACATTTTTTGCTGAACGCGGCCGATACTGAAAACTATTTTGAAAAAATTGTTTGCGGCGATATGATAAATCGCAGTAAACCCGATCCCGATATTTATATAAGCGCGTGCGAGATGATCGGGCTGCCTTCCCGCCGGTGTTTTGCACTTGAAGAT
>JAAZFB010000352.1 GCA_012511915.1 Clostridiaceae bacterium | reverse complement strand
CAAAGATTCGGGAGGAAAGCGATAAGCACCATGCATTAGATGCTGCGGTTGTGGCGGTAACGAGCAGAGCCATGATACAAAAAATAGCGAATTTCCTTTCGTGGAAACAGTTCAGAAAAGCGGGAGATATGTATGTTGATGAGGAAACCGGAGAAGTATTCTATGCAAAGAAAATACCACAGCCGTGGGAAGGCTTTTCTCAAGAGTTGATGGCGCGTTTGTCAGAGAATCCCAGAGAAAACATTAGAAAACTGAATCTACCATCATACAGTAACGAGGATTTAAGCTTTGTGCGTCCTATATTTGTTTCAAGAATGCCTAGAAGAAAAGTAACGGGACCTGCGCACGAGGAAACCGTAAGAAGATTTGAAGGTTATGACGAAAAAGGCATGATAAAAACATCCAAGAAAATAAGCATAACAGAACTTAATTACGACAAATTGGAACAAATGGTTGGCAAGGAAAGTGATCCGGCTGTTTATAATACTTTAAAGCAAAGACTGGATGAATTTGACGGGAATGCAAAAAAGGCGTTTGCATCCCCAGTATATAAGCCTAAAAAAGACGGTAGCAACGGTTCGCAGATTAAAGGCATACGAATATGGGAAAAACCGGCAAGCGGCGGTGTCCGGATAAACAACGGAATTGCCGATAACGGCAGAATGATCCGAATAGACATTTTCGAAAAAGACAAAAAGTATTATATTGTTCCGGTTTATACAAAAGATGTAGTCAAGGATGGATTGCCTGATAAGGCAATAGTACCTAAAAAGCCTGAAAGCTTATGGATTCAGATTGATGATTCTTTTTCATTCAAATTCAGTGTCTATCCGAATGAATTGATAGAAATAACAAGAAAAAAGGGTAAGGAAGAAGAAACTCTTTTTGGCTATTATATAGGTTGCAACAGAAATGACGGCAGTATAGAAATTGAAGAACATGATTCTTCAAAATCATACGGTAGTATAGGCGTTAGAAACCTTAAAACCTTTAAGAAGTACAATGTTGACATTCTTGGCAATAAAAACCCAATAAAAGGGGAAAAAAGGATTGGCTTTTCGCAGCGTAATCATAACCGAACCTGCAATACTGAAAATTAATAACAACAGGCTTAGTATCCAAAAGGATGAAACGGTTTTCATACCGCTTGAAGATATTGCGGTAATAATCATTGAAGAGAGACAGGTTACATTATCTTCCGCTTTACTGGCGGCGCTAGCAGAAAACGGGATAGCCTTATATGTTTGCGATAATTATCATCTTCCCAATGCGGTGATGTTACCATTTTTGCCTCACAGCAGACAAAGCGGAGCGGCACGCCTGCAGGTTAATTTAGGTGTACCTCTTAAAAAGCGACTGTGGCAGAAGATTGTGAAATCAAAAATAAACAACCAAGCGTTATGCTTAGAGTATTTGGGAATTAAAGGCGCAAAAAGATTGAAGGCGCTCGCACAAAGAGTAAAATCCGGAGACAGCGAAAACGTAGAATCTGTAGCGGCAGCAATATACTTTGAAAACCTTTTTCCACATAAAACAAGAAGAGATGAAGATGCTGTAAACTCAGCACTGAATTACGGCTACGCAATAATAAGAGGAGCCGTGGCAAGAGCGCTTGTCGCGCATGGATTCTACCCGCCGCTTGGGTTACATCATCACAGCGAGTTGAATGAATATAACCTTGCAGACGACATTATTGAGCCTTTCAGGCAATTTGTAGATATTTGGGTTGCAAAATACCCTCCCGCAGAAGAGAAGCTTTCAAAATTGGAAAGAGCCGCTTTGGTTTCGATACTTCATCTTGACTGTAAAATAGGTGACCAAATTTACTCATTGCTTACAGCCGTAGAAATAACCGCAGCTTCACTGATTACTGCGATAAAAGAAAGAGATACATCAAAACTTAAACTACCTGTTTTATGCATACCTAAAGTCCATAAATATGAATAGGAGGAAGGAGACTTGAGGTTCATGCGAATGTTCGTTATATTTGACCTTCCAACCACGACAGCAGAGGACAAGCGATACTACAGTCAATTTCGGAAGTTTTTGATAAAAGACGGTTATATGATGCTTCAATACTCCGTTTACTGCCGAATTGTAAATGGTTTGGAAGGGATCGAAAAGCATCTTAAACGCTTGAAAATGAATATACCCCCTAAAGGTAATGTCAGATTCTTTAAAGTAACCGAAAAGCAGTTTAGCGATATGCTGTTTTTGGTGGGAGAGCCGGACGAAACTGAGAAAAAAATCGGCTCTAATCCTCAAATAGTACTATAATTTGCTGAAAATTTCGTAAATAGAAGAGTAGAAAAAGCCCTTTATTTAAGGGCTT
>JAAZFB010000351.1 GCA_012511915.1 Clostridiaceae bacterium | reverse complement strand
ACTGCGACTCACTACCCGGCCGATTATGGCTTCATCCCAAGAACAATTGCCAATGACGATGATCCGCTTGATGTTTTGGTAATATGCAGTGAACCGATTCTTCCGTTAACTCTGGTCAGGTGTTACCCGATTGGCCAGGTTGCCATGTTGGATGAAGGGAAAGAAGATATTAAAATAATCGCAATACCTTTTAAGGATCCTACCTGGAATTGCTTTAGGGATATTATGGATTTACCGACACATATACTTGACGAGATCAAACATTTTTTCAATGTTTATAAGCAACTGGAGGGAAAAAAGATGGAGGTCCTGGAGATAAGCACCAAAGATGTGGCCGAACAAACCATAAAGGAATCCATAAGCATGTATGAAAAAACATTTCCATGGGTTTATAAAAAAGATGAATGACTGTTGAGGCATGGGTGAATGCATATGATTTTATGCTGTGTGAAATGTATCGGACCCATTGAGAGAAAAGATATAAAAACAATTGAACTGAAGTGGGGAAGAGGCAAAACATCAAACAAGCGGCTTTAAACAGGGGAAGGGGCTCCTTTTCTCCGGCTCCTGCCTGTTTTTTTGTGATAATCTTACTTTATTACAATAATTAATAGAAAACTGTGCATATTTTTGTTAATGAAGATAATAGCAGATAAGAATGGTTCATAAACACCGCTTTCATTTCTTTTTTGAGCAATTTTTATCAATCCTTGAAAATTTAAACTGTTGTATATTATATAATGGAAATGCCAAGGGGGTGTTCATGCTGGACTACAAGGAGCATATGGCCAGGGCTGTCGAATACATTGAAAAAAACCTGACCAGTGAGATTGATTTATCCGCTTGCGCAAATGCCTGTGGTTATTCAAAGTACCATTTCCTGCGTGTGTTCAGGGAAGTGTCCGGGATGACGCCTGCAGACTATATACGAAAAAGGCGGTTGGGTGAAATCGCTAAACGGATTCTTAAATCCGATGACTATATTTCGGAAATTGCTTTTGCTTATGGTTTTAACTCAAAAGAGAATTTTACCCGCGCATTTAAAGACGAGTTTCGTATTTTACCGACAGAATACAGGCTGAGCCAACACAGTATAAAACTCTGCGAACCGTTGTCATTCGAGGTAAAACCGTTTTTTGTCACACCCGAAATCATAACTATCCCCGGCTTTTCGCTGACTGTTTATAAAAGCGACGAGGATTGCCCGCCGAACTTCTGGAATAAATATCATGCGAAAAAGCTTTCCCTTCGATTATCGGGCGGAAAGGTCTGCGAGGACTACGGCGTGTGTATTTGGAACGATTCGGAAAACAAGCTTGATTATTTTATCGGCATACGCACGGAAGATGAGGAGGGGGATACTCCAGGAACAGAAGAGATTAATATACCCGGCGGATTGTATGCTTTGTTCCGGACACCCGTCACAACTCATGCCGATTTTGTAAATACCATACATCGCACATGGAAATACATTTATACCGTATGGTTGCCGCAAAGCGGCTACAAGCATACAGGCAGTTATGAATTTGAGAGCTATATCGAGCAGAGCCACATGTTCTCCGAGAAAATTCACATACCGATAGAGAAGAAATAATGAGGCAAAACAGAATAAAGCAGAACAAAATAATGTAATACGAAATAATGTAAAACAAAATAAAGAACGGAGGGATTCTATGAAATAACTCAACATCACTTGGGGAGAAATCTATGACAGTACCGGGTACATGTTCTCTCTTGCAAAATCACTGGCCTGTGCCGTAAAAAACAGTCCATGGGCGGAATATGCCGAGGATATTGTTGCAACCAGCGGGTTTGCGTTCCGGATGTGGGTATCTGCCGATCTTTGTCCGTCGGCAACCAGCATCTGGGATTT
>JAAZFB010000350.1 GCA_012511915.1 Clostridiaceae bacterium | reverse complement strand
TAATCCCATTCCGAGACCAGCTCCGTACTTTACTGCATTAGCACCTGTGCAAAGCCCTAATCCTCTTCCAGTCATTGATCCAGCACCCATTGGGCCGGTTCCATCCCTTCTTGGCATGCTATTCACCTCCTTATGGTTTCTGGCATATGCCATCTATTCTTATTATACACCGTTTATGACATATGTCAATAACCTTTCTAATAAAAGCTAAAAAAAACCACCTGTTGACAGAAATCAGCAGATGGCAGAATTTGAACATCGTTAATAAGCGGCACACAATGTGACATGTAGAAGCATTTGTAGAAGCATTTACAGAAGCTCGATTGATTTTGCATCATATCGTATCAGACCATCACGTCTCATTTTTGACAGTTCTCTTGATAATGATGTTCGCTGAACACCAATTTTTTCAGCCAAAGCTTTTTTAGTTATATTAAGTCGAATTTGGTTTGAATTTTGTTTTTGCCGCTCATACGCAAGGTAATTCATAATACATTCCCGAATCGTTTTATTGACATAGCGCTTGATGCGATCTCCGAGAATCGTTGCGTGATCAGAAACAAATTCAAGATAGCTTCTTAAAAAATCATGGTTGTTTGATAAGAGCTCAAAAAGGCGCTCTTTATTGATTTCTAAAACTACAGCGGGTTGTTTTGCAGTGATCGTCATAGGGTAATGAGGATTTTTCGAAAACAACAAATTTCCTCCCAGAATTTCGTTGTCGTAAAATTCAGCTATCGTCATAAGGTTTCCTGATTCATCAATATGCTCAACGGTTACCTTACCGGAAAGAATGATTTCAAGCTTTAAGCATACCTCACCGGAGAAATGAACAATGTTGTTCTTGCCATAGGTGCTTACTATGAAGCTTCCATCTCTTAGATAGGAATTGGTTTCGTCAACAGATAGGGAGTGCAAAAGGACGCTTGTTCCAATAAGGCTTATATGTTTGTTCATGTTATATCTTACCTCTAATATCTTACCTCGAAGTGTTACCTTGGTAACACCTTTTTTCTTATTATATCTGTATAATGAGAATATATCAAGCCAAGGAGGAAATAGCGCATGAAGCATATTGTGACAATTATTCGGCTTTTATTTTTAGTGCTGTTCGTGTTTCTTCTGGCGACCAGCAAGATTATGCTGTGGTTTGGGCTGTTTGCTGTAAGCCTTTTAGCTGCACTGATCTTCGGAAGAATTTACTGTGGATACGTATGTCCAATGAACACATTGATGATACCGGCTGAATGGGTTTCAAAGAAACTTAAAATTCAAACTCAGAAAACGCCGAAATGGCTAATAAACGGGTATTTTACATGGATAGCTCTGGTTGTCAGTATAGCGACAATGCTTTTACTGAAAAAATTTGCACATATCAATATTCCGATTTTACCCATATGGCTTGCGATTGCGGTTTTCATTACACTCAGATATAGACCTGTGATATTCCACAACCTGATATGCCCCTTTGGAGCGCTCCAAAGGCTATTTGGCCAGTTTGCGAGACTGTCAAAGAAAGTTGATAAAACCGCATGCATTGGATGCAAATTATGTGTAAAAGTGTGTCCGTCTGATGCAATAACCGTTATTGACAAAGAGAAGAAAGCTGTTATAAACACCGCATTGTGCCACCAATGCACAAATTGCCGGCAGATTTGTCCAGAGGAAGCAATACATTACTCCAAGGCCGGATGATGCTCGCGGAGGTCCCGGGCGGCAATCTTTTTCGTCGCCCGAGGGCGGAGCTCCCCGTGGTCACCATGTGAGAAATATACATTAAAACAAATACCTTTCCATTCTTTCTCCTCAATATTTTACAAAGAAAGTGTTTGTTGTAACCCATCTTCAATTTTCAGTCGTTCGTATGTTAAATCGATAGGGCTAATGCTTTTTATATATTCATCATCACTGCCGTTGCACAAACAAAAAATCAATTTGTCAAGCAACGAAATAATAAGGAATTAAAAGAAACAGCTAGAAATACCGATTAAACTTGGATATAAACCTTGCATATTAAAGAAAACTCCTTTATAATAGAGATATATGGTAGTACTTGCCATAATCCCCACATAAAGGAGACTGAACATGCAAGGCAAGGGTACCACAC
>JAAZFB010000349.1 GCA_012511915.1 Clostridiaceae bacterium | reverse complement strand
GCAAGGTGGAAAAACTATTTGATGATGCAAAAAGGAGCTGAAATACGGTTGCCAAGGAAAGCAAAGTTTGTGCGGATACACGCAAGCGGCGATTTCTTCAGCCAAGAGTATTTTGACAAGTGGCTGAAATTATGTGAGCGAACGCCAAACGTACATTATTGGGCATTTACAAAGTCATTGCCTTATTGGATTGAACGTATCGAAAGGATACCGCCAAATTTAGTGCTAACAGCAAGTTACGGCGGCAAGAGTGATGAGTTGATAGAAAAATACGGTTTGCGTTATGCGAAGGTCTTTAAGCATGAGCGTGACGTTCCGAAGGGGATGCAAATTGATACCGACGATCGGCATGCTATGGTTAATGGGCCTAGTTTTGCGTTGATTGATAATTTTGAAAAGGAGATAGATTGATGAGGGTTCTAGAAGTTCCGTTGAAAGTCATAAAAGAATACGAAAACAATCCGCGGTACAACGATGAAGCAGTTGAAACGGTGGCCGCGTCAATTAAAGAGTTCGGGTTTAAGGTGCCAGTCATTATTGACAACAACAACGTCATCATTGCCGGACATACGAGAGTTAAGGCGGCTAGAAAACTAAAAATGAGTGCCGTTCCTTGTATCGTTGCCGATGATTTGACTGAAGAGCAAGTGAACGCGTTTAGGCTGGTTGATAACCGTTCAAGTGAGTTATCGTCATGGAATTGGGCGAAATTAGATGAAGAGTTAGCAAAACTGGAAATTGACATGACTAAGTTCGCCTTCAATGCGACCGTTGATGATGAGCATATCAATGAACTACTAGATCAAATTGACAGCGGTACAAAAAAAGAAAAAACAAATAATCCGCATATAGTGACGTGTCCTGAATGTGGTTGCGACTTTGACATAAACGAAAAATAGCCATAAAGGGGTAAGACAATGGAAATAAAGATGATTGATATAAGCAAGTTAAAACCGTACGAAAAAAACCCAAGGCACAACGACGCAGGAGTTGACGCACTTGCTGAATCAATAAAACAGTTTGGGTTCAAGGTTCCGATTGTAATTGATGAAAACATGGTTATTGTGGCTGGCCATACACGGCTAAAAGCGGCGTTGAAATTGAAGTTGAAGCAGATACCTTGTGTTATTGCAGATAACTTATCTAACAATCAAATTAAAGCATTTAGACTTGCTGACAACAAGATAAGCGAAATGTCTGAGTGGGATTACGCGTCATTATTTGATGAACTAGATAAATTAAAAGTTAGAGATATTAACATGGAGACCTTTGGTTTTGAGGATCCAAACATTAACTGGGATCGTATCGAAGAAATATCAGAAAATAATTACGAAGAGCCTGAGACTGATAGGTTAAGAAGCCCTATATGCGGTGGCACTGATGAAAAAATAAGGTTCAGAAAAGTATAAGGCTATCTATGAAAATTTTTCTAAGTGCAGTTGAAGGCAAAACAGCTAAAAAAGCAATAGACGAAATAATAAGTAGCGGCATTAAGCTACACTACAATTTGATGTCTTACTATTATAT
>JAAZFB010000348.1 GCA_012511915.1 Clostridiaceae bacterium | reverse complement strand
CCATTATAGGACCAATAATATCGAAAACATTCATTGCTTTAAACTCCTCTTAGCTCATTTTAGCAAACATTGTGAATGTTTAAAAGTCCTATTTTGTATAAGTTTTTCCCCTGTATGTTCAAAGGATCCGGTTGTGATTTTACTATACGAAAGTTGTGTCTATTCAGGGGTCACCAAAAAATTAGCAGGAAAGTGTTACGGGTCGAGGCTTGTGGTGCGTTCCAGTGCCTGGGTTATCCTTTAGGGGGTGCGTTCCAGTTGGTACGCACCTGTGGTACGCACCTGTATTGGGGGATTTCAATGACACAAGGCAGCATGCTTCAACGCCCAGCTACCTAAGTTAAGCTTGAAGCGTGTGTATTGAGCGACCCGCGGTATGGTGATCGCTGCCAGACAATAAAATAAACGAAAAGCGGGTAAAAAAGTATGTGCTTTGCTGCTAAAGGAATTGAAACCCCCAAGACAGGCCTGCGGATTATAGCAGTATACCCACTGAATAGTCACGTTTTACATTATATCCCATTAAATTTTTTGAAAAAAACTCTTGCTATTAAAAAAGTTTTATAGTATAATCGACGATGTTGTGACATGGCATACGATGAAATTGGAGATGGCCGTCTGTAACGGGGAACTTCAATGGAGAATGTCCGATTCAGCGAAACCGGGCGACAAGTCACTGTACATCTTGCGAGATTGCATAAAAATTGTTTATGCGTCAAGTATGTTTGCTACAGAGCCCAGATTTAGCAAGCGCATTTGCTTGTTTATCGTGGGTTTTTTATATCGATACTTGCGACACACCCGGCATAGTGTACAGAGGAACACTTATTACATCATTGTGAACAGTGCGTTCGGCACAAAATCAGTAAGGCTTTCGGGCGCATAGTGTTGCAGAGCTTGGAAGCTCGGGTTAGGAGGCTTATGTATGGCAAACAAACAGAAAATTCGTATTAGGTTAAAGGCTTTTGATCATCAGGTTTTGGATCAATCGGCTGAAAAGATTGTAGAGACGGCGAAAAGAACCGGTGCTATGGTTTCCGGTCCGGTACCGCTGCCTACAAAGAAGGAAATAATGACCATCCTGCGTGCACCTCATAAATACAAGGATGCCCGGGAGCAGTTTGAAATGAGAACCCACAAGAGGCTTATTGATATTTTGCTTCCCACGCCAAAAACCGTGGATGCACTTATGAGAATGGATCTGCCGGCAGGCGTGGACATCGAAATCAAGCTGTAGAGCTTAAATTGCGTTATGTTCGATGAAAATCGAACCAATGACAGGAGGGAAATAAAAAATGCAAAAATGCATGGTAGGCAAAAAAATTGGTATGACTCAAATCTTTACGGATGAAGGAATAATGATTCCGGTAACAGTAGTTGAAGCAGGTCCTGTATCTGTTCTTCAGGTTAAAACACAGGAGAACGACGGTTACCAATCCATAAAGGTCGGGTTTGAAGACATAAAAGAAAAAAAGCTTAATAAGCCGATGAAGGGTGAATTTGAAAAAGCCGGTGTTTCAGCTAAAAGATATGTTAAGGAATTAAGGCTTGATAAAGTTGATACTTATGAGCCGGGGCAAGAAATAAAAGTTGAAGATATGTTCCAAGAGGGCGATATGGTTGATGTATCCGGCGTTTCAAAGGGTAAAGGCTTTCAGGGAACGGTTAAGCGCTACGGAACCCGCCGCGGTTCCATGTCACATGGTTCAGGCTACCACAGGGGCGTTGGTTCATTGGGACCAAACTCCAGCCCCAGTCGTGTTTTCAAGGGTAAAAAGCTCCCGGGTCATATGGGTGCCGAAAATGTAACGGTACAGAACCTTTCAGTGGTTCGTGTTGATACAGAACGTAGCCTTTTGCTTATAAAGGGTGCAATACCCGGGCCCAAGGGCGGTCTTGTTGTTATAAAAAATACTGTCAAGGCTTGAATCACTTACTCAATGGAAGGAGGACCTGAAATGCCAAAAGTGGATATGTATAATATAAATGGCGAAGTTGTT
>JAAZFB010000347.1 GCA_012511915.1 Clostridiaceae bacterium | reverse complement strand
GTTTGCATTAGGCTTCCTTCAGATTCCGCCTCACGGCGGACACCCTTGCCCTCTGCTAACAGTTCCTACTGCCAAGCCTGTAGCGGACTTTCACCGCCAAGTTATCGCCCATGCAGGGCAAACTAAATGAAAAAACCGCCTTCGCAGGCGGCATCTTTTCTCCTATACAAAGACTAAAACAATTGATGTAACAAGAAAGATTACGGCAACTGCCGTTGTCAGCTTGCTTAGTAAGGCATCAATTGTACGGCCTTTATTCTTACCGAAAAAAGTTTCCGCCCCGCCTGCTATCGAACCGGATAACCCGTACGATTTACCCGATTGCAAAAGCACACTTATTATTAACACTATCGCAACCACTATATGAATCACAGTAATCAAGACATTTGACATTTCTGTCCGCTCCTTTTTTATAGTTATCTTTATATTGAATATTAGCATTAAACAAAGCAAAAGTATTATAGCATATCAGTAACTAAAAGGCAAGCATTTTTTTATTTGGTTTTTCGTCTATTTGGAAATTTTGGAAAAGGTCAACTTTTTATTGTTGTTTCCTCGCATTTTTGTTATAATCATAGTATCAGCAAAACGAAACGGAGATTACTATGAGAACAGTTAAGTTTTATACATTAGGCTGTAAGGTAAACCTGTACGAAACCGAGGCTATACGCAACCTGTTTGAGAAAGACGGTTTTATTTGCACAGATTCTGACTTTGCAGATATCTATATTATTAATACTTGCACCGTAACGGCAATGGGCGACAAAAAGTCGCGCCAAATTATACATCGTGCACGCAGAAATAATCCCGACGGAATAATCGCGGTGATCGGCTGTTATGCGCAGGCTTTTGCAGATAGTGTCAGAGCTATGCCGGAGATTGATATAATTGTGGGCACAACAGATAAAGCAAAGGTTTTAGATTATGTAAACCAATTTTACGGTAAAAGAATAGATGGATTAAGCGAAAAAATCGGGCCAAAATTTGAAGATATCCCATCAAGCGCGCAAAACCGTACTCGTGCAATGCTCAAAATACAAGACGGGTGCTCAAATTACTGTTCGTATTGCATAATCCCTTATGCAAGAGGCCCTGTTCGTTCCCGCGAAATACAATCTGCTGTTGCCGAAGCGCAAGCTCTTGCGATAAAAGGTTTTACAGAAATTGTGCTGGTGGGCATTCACCTTGGTTCGTACGGAACGGACAACGGTATGTCGCTTATAGACATCATTAAGCAGGTGTGCGCGGTTGAGGGAATTAAAAGAGTGCGTTTGGGCTCGCTTGACCCTAAAACAATTACGCATTCATTTGCAAGTGAGCTCTCAACAATAAAACAAATGTGCCCGGCGTTTCACATTTCAATGCAAAGCGGCTGTGACAGCACACTAAAACGAATGAACAGAAAATATACCTCAAAGGAGTATTTAAACGCCCTTACAGTATTGCGCGAATATTACCCTGACTGTGCTATATCAACAGATGTTATGACAGGGTTCCCGGGTGAGGACGATAGTGAATTTGAACAAACAATTCAAACAATAAAAAACGCGAAGTTTTCAAATCTGCATGTGTTCCAATATTCCCCGCGTGAGGGCACGCCGGCTGCTAGAATGGAACAACAGGTTGATAAAGATATAAAAGCACAACGTTCACAAATACTGATACAACTTGGCAAAGAATTAAAAAAACAATATTGCCAACGGTATATCGGCAAACGCCTCAGCGTTTTGTTCGAAACGGATACACAGGGGTTTACAGCAAACTACATCCGAATATTCACAGAAGGCGAAAAATTACAAGGACAATATAGGGACGTTGTTATTGAGCACTACACAGATGAATATTGTATCGGTAAGGTTATACAAAATTAACTTATTTTCTTTATCTTTGTTTTTTTGGTCTTTTTGCGTGCTTTTAATATAACCGAAAAGACAATGCTTAAATACACCACAACTGTGGAGAATGCGATAATCAAAAATAATTTAATATATTTTAATGAAAAAAACCATAATATGCTGTTAAGTACATATTTAGTTCTGTTTAATTTGATATCGTTGCCCGCTATAAGTGACACCGACCCGGCATTCCGCCCGTTATATGTATAATTAATGCTGCCCACCACATCACCCTTTACTGTTGGCGCACTGATAAACTCGGGTATGTTTCTGACCGATTCAACTTTTGATATGTCGTCGTCATTTTTTATATAGAAGTTGACGGTCTTCTCAGCAAGAAGCAAGCTTCTTCCTACTCCCATAGCATTTTTTACCTTCACTTCCGCTACAATGCTGTCCTGGTGCAAAATAGTTTTGCGTGTGAAATCGTTAAAACCATATTCGAAGATCTCTTTTGCATCGACGAAAGAGTAATTAACGCTTTCATCTTGCACCGAACCAAGCACTATACAAATAAAGCTGCTGTTGCCTTTTACCGCCGCACACGCAACGCTGCAACCGCCCAAAGTTGAAGACGAAGCCTTGCCGCCTTTGGCATAGCTGTATACATATCGGGTACCGTAATATCCGGTTGACATACCGTTGCCCGTCCAAAACGTTCTTTCCTTGCTTTTGTTTGTTGCGGGAATTGTTACATACGCCTTATCAATACATTCTTTTAAAAATCGGACAGAATATATTTTTTTATATATCAGCAGCATATCCCTTGCGGTCGTATAATTCATCGTATCGTGTGCACCGGTGGGGTTTGCAAAACTTGTACCGCCAAGCCCAAGATTAGTTGCCTGTTGATTCATCATATCAACAAAACCCTCATTTGTGCCGCCACAATGCAATGCAAGGGCAATTGCCGCATCATTGTAAGAGCCGACAATAGTTGCCTTGATTAAATCTGCCACTTTTATTTGCTCACCCGGTCTTAAGTCCATTATTTGTTCAAAAGGGTTTAAATAGTCTTTAATGTTGTCAGCAATTACAACAACGTCTTCAATATTGGAGTTTTCATAAGCGGCAAGCGCGGTCATAAGTTTTGTTAAGTTAAAAGGGAAAACCTGTTGATCGGGGTTTTTGTCATAAAGTATTTGGTCGCCGTTTGACATTGCCAATATTGCGCCGGTGGCTTTTATATCCGGCTCTGATGCAAATGAGCTAACCGCGGTAACCGACAATATAAAAAGTATGAATAATAATATCATTTTTTTCTTTATGTACATATACCACACATCTTCTGTAATATGGG
>JAAZFB010000346.1 GCA_012511915.1 Clostridiaceae bacterium | reverse complement strand
GCATAGGTCTTGGTCCGATTATACTCATTTCGCCGACTATTATATTTAACAACTGGGGAAGCTCATCAAGGCTTGTTGACCGAAGCAAAGCTCCGAATCGTGTTGGTCTTTTCTCATTTGGTAGTAGAACACCATGTTCATCTTTCTCGTTTGTCATTGATCTAAACTTAATATGGTTAAATAGCTTCTCGTATTTTCCTATTCTCTTTTGCACAAATATTACTGGACTACCCAATTTAATTTTAACCAATATAGCAATTATTAAAAAAAGCGGCAAAAAAATAATTAAAAGTAATAGCGAAAAAACCAAATCAAATATACGCTTGAAATATTTTTCATACATTAAAAATACACTCCATTAAATAAATCGCTATTAGAAATTATATAAAAAAGTAACATTGAAACTTTTATATTTTAAGATTAAATTTCACAATTATTCCTTAATCAAATCACAAACTCTTTGCAAATCTGCGTCAGTCATCTTCGTGTCACTGGGCAAACATAAACCGTTATCAAACAAGTAATCGCTTACACCACTGCCCAAATAATCGTATTCTTTAAAAAATGGCTGCAAGTGCATGGGCTTCCAAATTGGCCTGCTTTCTATATTATGCTCTTCTAAGTATAGCATAATATCTAGCGGCTTTACTTTTTGATCTGGGTCTATAGTTAAACAACTCAGCCAACAGTTAGACGTGTTAAAATCGTTTATGGGCATAAAGCTTATACCGGGTAATTGGCCTAACTCTTTTTTATAGTAGTTGTATATGTATTGCTTTTTAGCTACTCTTTTGTTTAGCACTTTAAGTTGGCCGCGGCCTATACCAGCACATATATTGCTCATGCGGTAATTAAAACCCAATTCGCTATGTTGGTAGTGGCGGGCTATGTCGCGGGCTTGAGTAGCCCAAAAACGAGTTTTAGCAATACGTTCTTGATCATTGCTTACTAGCATACCACCGCCAGAGGTGGTTATTATTTTGTTTCCGTTAAAGCTAAATATTCCGTATTGGCCAAAGGTGCCGGTGTGTTTTCCTTTGTAAAAGGTGCCTAGGCTTTCTGCTGCATCTTCTATTAGGGTTACGTTATATTTTTGGCAAAGCTCTACTATAGGGTCTAAATCGGCAGATAGACCGTAAAGGTGTACTATCAAAACCGCCTTGGCTTTATCTTTGTATTTTATTAGGGCTTGCTCTAAAAGGTTAGGGTCCATATTCCAAGTGGTAGCATCACTATCGATAAAAACGGGTATGGCGTTTTGATAGATTATTGGGTTGGCCGTTGCAGAAAATGTTAAGCTTTGGCAAAGGACAATATCGCCTTGGCCTACACCGGCTGCTTTTAAAGCTAAGTGGATGGCTGCGGTGCCTGATGATAAGGCAGCAGCATGGCCTATGCCAACGTAATTGGCAAATTCTTTTTCGAACTCGTCTACGTTTTTGCCTAAGGGAGCAATCCAGTTTGTTTCGAAAGCTTCGTTTATATATTCCATTTCGTAGCCTTCGTCGCTCATATGAGGCGAAGATAGAAAGATTTTTTTGGGCAAGTTCAACCCTCCTATAACCTGTTGAAAAATTATATCGAATAATTAAAAGCTTATTATTTTTTATTGTTCTGTTTCGGTAGTCTAAAACCCTTCAAATGAGTGTATAGT
>JAAZFB010000345.1 GCA_012511915.1 Clostridiaceae bacterium | reverse complement strand
GCCAAATGATGTTGCAACCACCCCAATTATTTTAGGACATGAGTTTTGCGGTGAACTGATAAAAGTGGGGGAAAAGTGGCAAAGTCAATTTAAAAGCGGACAAAAGTTTTCCATACAGCCTGCAATAAATCATAAAGGCAGTTTGGCAGCACCCGGATATTCGTACCAAAATATAGGCGGTAGTGCTACATATGTAATAATTCCAAATGAGGTAATGGAAGAGGCGTGTTTGTTGCCATATAACGGAGAATCCTTTTTCCACGGATCGCTTTCCGAGCCAATGAGCTGTATTGTCGGTACATTCCATGCAAACTACCATACATCTGCTGGGAGTTACGTTCATAAAATGGGCATAAAGCCCAACGGGAAAGCCGTTATTCTTGCAGGATGCGGGCCAATGGGAATAGGTGCGATAGATTATGCCATACATTGTGATTTGAAACCATCTATGCTTGTTGTAACAGATATTGATGATGATAGAATTCAAAGATGCAGTAAAATCTTATCTTCAGAAGAAGCAAAAAAATCTGGTGTTGATTTACAATATGTAAATACAAAATCAGTTGATAATAGCAGGGATTACCTTCTCAGCTTAACTAATAACGAGGGATATGACGATGTGTTTGTATTTGCACCTGTAAAAGAGTTGGTTGAACTTGCAGACAGCATTTTGGCAAGGGACGGATGTTTGAATTTCTTTGCAGGACCGACTGACCAAAATTTCTCTGCTAATTTTAATTTTTATAATGTACATTACAATTCGACTCATATAGTAGGCACAAGCGGAGGCAACAATTCGGATATGATCGAATCGCTTAAAATGATGGAGCAGGGAACCATTAACCCCGCTGCTATGGTTACACATATAGGCGGACTTAATGCAGTTATAGATACTACATTAAATTTACCGAAAATTCATGGTGGAAAGAAGCTTATTTATACACATATAGATATGCCGCTAACCGCAATTTCGGATTTCGAAAAGCTAGGAGATACAGATCCCGTATTTAAAGAACTTTCAGCAATCGTTGCAAAAAATAACGGAATCTGGTCGACAGAGGCAGAAAAATATTTGTTGGGGGTAATAGAATGATTGCACCTAAAATAAGTATGTTAATGTCGCAGGGCAATAAACCTGGTGTTGTATTATTTGATAAGGCGAATACCATAGATGCCGAGATAACAATTACAAAAGAGCAGTTATCGC
This sequence comes from Clostridiaceae bacterium, assembly GCA_012511915.1. Classification (GTDB taxonomy): domain Bacteria; phylum Bacillota; class Clostridia; order Monoglobales; family Firm-18; genus JAAZFB01. Next base: position 2,843 of record JAAZFB010000345.1, on the reverse strand, counting down.
TTGCAAAAGGCAAAAAAAGCGTGTATGTAAAGGATGTCGGGACATATATCTTGCAACAACCGGCAACTCAACAGCGGCTTAGCGGAAAGATTGCCGTTATAACGGGAAGTGCTCAGGGCTTTGGCAAAGAGCTTGCCATAGATATGGCTAATAACGGCGCCCATGTGGTAATATCAGATTTAAACTACCCGATGGCGCAACAAACGGCGGATATAATAAACAACCAAAACGGTGAAAACTGCGCCTTTGCTATAGAAACAGATGTTAGTGATGAACAAAGCGTTGCGAATATGATAGAAAAAACTGTACTTCAATTCGGCGGTATCGATATTTTGGTGTGCAATGCCGGAGTGTTAAGAGCAGGTAGCTTAGATGAAATGTCGGTAGAGAGTTTTGATTTTGTAACGAACATAAACTATAAAGCATATTTTTTATGCGTTAAACACGCTTCAAAAGTTATGAAGCTACAGCACGAGGTACAAAACGATTATTATATGGATATTATCCAAATTAATTCAAAATCCGGTCTTGTAGGCAGTAATAAAAACTTTGCATATGCAGGCGGTAAATTCGGAGGTATAGGTCTAACCCAAAGCTTTGCTTTAGAGCTTATTCCATACAACATAAAGGTTAATTCTATCTGCCCAGGCAACTTTTTTGACGGTCCGTTATGGAGCAACCCCGAAAATGGGTTATTTGTTCAATATTTAAACACCGGCAAAGTACCCGGAGCAAAAACAGTTGAAGATGTGAAAGCCTTTTATGAGGGTAAAGTGCCGATGAAACGAGGCTGTAATCCATCAGATGTTGCTTGTGCAATGTATTATGTAATAGAACAGCAATACGAGACCGGTCAGGCGATCCCCGTAACCGGTGGGCAAGTAATGTTAAGTTAAAAGGAGAATTCAATGGAATTAGAATTATTAAACCATAGTGATGTAAAGATGCGTTTAGAAGCGCTTAAAAAATTATATAAAAACCATAAAAAAATAGAACCTCAGCAAAGTACTAACAACCATGTACATACCTTTTATTCGTTTTCGCCTTATTCCCCGTCAGCGGCGGTGTGGATGGCATATAAGGCAGGATTGCCCGTTGTCGGAATTATGGACCATGACAGCATATCCGGCGCTGAGGAATTTTTAGCAGCCGGTGAAATAGTTGGGATATCCACAACTTGTGGTGTGGAGTTGAGGGCGGATTTTTCCGATACTCGACTTGCCGAGAAACGAATTAACAACCCTGACCAAAAAGGCATTGCATATCTTGCCCTGCACGCAATTTCACGTGACAATTTTAAAAGGGTTACAGAATTTTTTGCACCTTATCGCGTTGAACGAAATAAAAGAAATCGGCTTATGACCGACAACATAAATAATATAATAGACGATACCGTGTTGCATTTAGATTTTGATAAGGATATACTGCCTATTTCTAAGTTTGTTGAGGGAGGAAGTGTTACTGAGCGACATTTGCTTTTTGCTCTTACTAAGAAGCTTTTGGCAAAGACGGGAAAGGGGATCGGAGTATCAGCTTGGTTTGCAGGCTATAGCATTGTTATAAGCGAAGGAATTAAAGAACGATTAACCGATGTAAACAATCCGTTTTACGAGTATGACTTGCTCGGTGTTTTAAAAGGAAGTTTTGCCGAAAGAATGTATTTGCCTGCGACTTCGGAATGTCCGTCTGTCTCAAAGGTTGTAGACTTTGCCAAACAGATCAACGCCGTTTTGGCATATGCCTATCTTGGTGATGTAAATGACAGCGTGACGGGTGATAAAAAGGCACAAAAGTTTGAAGACTCATACCTTGACATGCTTTTTGAAGAGCTTAAACATTTAAATTTTGATGCTGTAACTTATATGCCATCACGAAATACCGAGCCACAATTAAATAAAATCAGGAAGATGTGTGATTTGTTTGGGTTCATGCAAATTAGCGGTGAAGACGTTAATTCTCCGCGTCAATCCTTTGTGTGCAATCAGCTAAATAACCCTATATATAAAAATTTGGTTGAGTCGTCTTGGCAGTTAATAGCCCATGAAAAAAAAGAAGCTAACTACAAAAGGATATAACTATTAATACTAAATTCAATCAAATATAGTGTTATATTTGATTGAATTTAGTATAATAACTATTTTTTGATTACAGGAGTGGTTGAGTATGTATTATTTAGCAATTGATATTGGGGCATCAAGCGGACGACATATTATAGGTTACTATAGAGACGGTAAAATCAATATCGAAGAAATCCACCGGTTCGAAAATAAGTTAACGGAAAAAGATGGTCATTTGTGTTGGGATACTAAGCGGCTTTTTAGTGAAATTGTTTTGGGTATACAAAAGTGCAAACAGATCGGTAAGGTTCCTAAAACCTTGGGTATTGATTGTTTTGGTGTTGATTTTGTCTTGCTCGATAACAACAATAATGTATTGGGCAACACAGTCGCTTACAGAGATTCGCGCACACAGGGAATAGATAAAGAAGTTTATAAGCTCATCTCTGATGACCGGTTGTACGTTACCACCGGAATAGCAAATCAGATATTTAACACAATATATCAGCTTTTTGCATTAAAAAAAGAAAATGAAAATCTAATAAAAGAAGCAGACCGTTTTTTGTTGCTTGCTGAATATTTCACATATCGCTTAACCGGCAAAAAATTTAACGAATATACAAATGCCACAACCACCCAAATGGTTAATGCCAAGACTAAACAGTTTGATGATAAGATAATAAAAGCAATAGGCTTACCCTTTGAAATTTTTGGGGAGCTTGTTATGCCCGGGTATAAAGTTGGTTGTTTTACACCGGAAATTGAAAATGAAGTTGGGTTTAATGC
>JAAZFB010000344.1 GCA_012511915.1 Clostridiaceae bacterium | reverse complement strand
TTCTTCCCGTTTCAAGTGTACATTCAACAAATGTAAAACCCGCAAACCGCAAAAGAACCTTATAGTGCGTGATGGCGGTTTATGAGTTTTGCGCGGTAACGCACATTTTTTTGCGCTGCACCGGATGACGTCCGATTGGCTTATCAATAATCCCACTGTCATTTTTTATGCCGCCATGCACAATGGCGATATATTTTCTTAAAATCAGACGGTTTTTTAGCTGCTGTGCCAAGCTTATATGAGTGTAATCATTTTTTGCAATAACAATAAGTCCGCTTGTATCTTTGTCCAAACGATGCACTATACCGGGACGGAGGTCTCCGCTTACTTTTGACAACTCACTCCCGCAATGCCAAAGAAGGGCATTAACCAAAGTGCCGCTATTATTGCCCGCCCCAGGATGTACCACCAATCCTAAGGGTTTATTAATAACAAGCAAATGCTCATCTTCAAACATTATCTCAAGAGGTATTTTTTCAGCCTTAAGTTCAAATGCCGGTACGGCAGGTACAACAATACTGACCTCTTGATTGTCTTTTAAAATGTAATTTTGCTTTACTTTGTTATTGTCAACCATAATAAAACCGTCTTCTATCAGCTTTTGAACATATACGCGTGACAGAGACGGTATTTTATCGGAAACAAATTTATCGATTCTAATTTTTGTGTCGGAGATTAAATTATATTTATGCATTTGCATTTGAATTGTCATTTTCCTTTTTATTTTCAAAAAATATAAAGTAAACACCTATTACTATTGCACCGATTATAACACAACTGTCAGCGATATTAAAAACTGGATAATTGATAACTCTAAAATCTAAAAAGTCTACTACATGACCGCGAAAAATTCTATCCAGTAAATTTCCAATAGCACCACCCATAATCAGACCCGCACTTATGTTAATTGTAACATTTCTGTGTTTCATCGTAAAAAGCGCTACAACTACACCTACCAGAATAATGGTTGTAAGAATTATAAAAACGGTATTCCCGCTTTTATAAAGCCCAAAAGCCGCACCGGTATTTTCAACATAAGTAAAGTGAAAAACATCAGTTATAATGGGAATACTGCTACCAATCAGCTTTTTTACCGCAAGTGCTTTTGTGAACTGGTCGATTAGCACAACTGCGAAGGCTAAAAAGAAAGGCACAACAAAACACCCCTTATTCCGAACAATTTAACAGCTAATACTATTGATAACACATATTCAAACAATTCACTCTTCATCATCGTCATGACAACAGTCGCAGCCGAACTCAAGCTCTATAGCTTCGTTACAATTAGGGCATACAACATCTTCGTTTTCGGATAAATCCATCTCGTCAATGAAAAATTCTTCGTTGCAGTTTGGACACTTTACCGAAAACTGGTCATCATCATCGTCATCATCATAATAATCATCATCGTCATCATCATGTGAGTCCTCATAAACTTCATCTTCCAAGTCATACACTCTTTCAAATACTTCGTCTTGCAAATTTTCCAAATAGTTAATATCCTCTGCAATCTCAGTTAAAACATTGATAACTTCAAATAAAATTTTGCCCTCGTTGGTATTTGCGTCTATTTTCAGCCCTTCTGCAAGGCCTTTGAGATACGCAACTTTTTCTGTTACTAAAGACATATTTTTTTCCTCCCGTGATAAATTATTTCCATTTGTAAGTTTTTCAAATTAAAAGGTTGTTTAAAATCAACTAATGTCATGCCCGTTCCATATATTCGCCTGTTCTTGTGTCTATCCTAATCTTATCCCCCTGATTAATAAAGAGGGGTACTGTAATGGTTGCCCCTGTTTCAACGGTGGCAGGCTTTGTCGCACCCTGCGCTGTATCGCCTTTAACACCGGGTTCTGTTTCTGTAACCACCAATTCAACAAAATTCGGTGGCTCAACACCGAAAACCGAGCCTTTATAGCTTAAAATTCTTACGACATCATTTTCTTTCACAAATTTTAAAGAATCACCAAGTTGCTTTTCATCGAGGGGCATAAGCTCATACGTTTCGGTATTCATAAAATAAAATAAACCGCCGTCATTATAAGAGTATTCCATTTCATTTCGGTCAATATGCGCTTTTGGCATTTTATCCGTAGGTCTGAATGTGCGTTCAACAGTTGAACCGTTTATTATATCCCTTAGCTTTGTCCGTACAAAGGCGGCGCCCTTGCCCGGTTTTACATGTTGAAACTCTAAAATCTGGTATATATTCCCATCCATCTCAAATGTGATACCGTTTCTAAAGTCCCCTGCTGATATCATTGTAAAACCCCCCAATCACTTTTGTCAATATATTATTTTAAAATTCTGCATACATTTTATAATAGATTGGATAAAATATCAAGTATTATTTTTGAGTTTCCCGATTTCAGATTTTTGAGTTTCCCGATTTCAGAGGCAATAGTATTGCGTTATATATCAAAACAGTGATATTACTTTTTTTCTATTAACTCCTTAGGTGCGGTTGTTAAATTAATGCACCCTTGTTCGGTAACAACAACCAAATCCTCTATCCTTACTCCGAACTTATCTTCAATGTAAATCCCCGGCTCAACCGTAACTACATTTCCTGCTTTGAGTACACTTTCAGAACGCGAAGACAGTACCGGTTTTTCATGAACTTCAAGCCCCACACCATGCCCCAAAGAATGTACGAAGTTATTCCCAAAACCGGCTGAGTCTATTTCATCCCTTGCGATTTTGTCTACATCATTACACAAAACCCCGTTCTTTATCTTTTTTAGTGCTTTTTGCTGTGCCCGTAAAACTGTATTATAAACATTCACCATCTCTGTGCTTGCTGCACCCATTGAAATGGTACGTGTAATATCAGAACAATAACCATCAAAAACACAACCAAAATCTAAAACCACAAACCCCTTCGACGGGATTTTATTCGTGGTAGGTTGTGCATGCGGCAAAGCACTTCGCACAGACGACGCTATAATGGTATCAAAAGCTATACCATCAGCACCGTTTTTTTGCATAAAATAATTCAATTCCAACGCAACTTCTTTTTCAGTTTGTCCCGGTTTAATATAATCTAAAATATGCAGGAATGCTTTATCCGCAATGGCAGCGGCTTTTTTTATTGAAGCCGCCTCCTCTTTTGTTTTTATCGCTCGTAGATTGTTTAAAATATTTGAACCAGTTAAAAACTCAACATCGGGAAAAACCTCTCTTAGTTTGTTGCATTGAGAAAGTGTGATTTTTTCTTCTTCTACAAAAATGCGTTTGTAAAAAAATTTTTCTAATAGGCTATATGGACCTTTATTAAATTGCACTACATCAAACCCTTTAGCCTGCTCCTTCGCCTGTATGGTATAGCGCCCGTCTACCAGTAGTAGGGGCTTGTCCTTTGTGGTAATAACTAATAGTCCTTCACTGCCGGTAAAAGCGCTTATATAACGTCTGTTTTGGTACGAAGAAATTATAAAAGCATCGGCATCGGCATCTGTAAGAGCTTTTTTAATTGTTTCTATTCTCACGGATTTACCCCCGCAAAATAATATAACGCCATCAAGTAGCTTTTAATTCCAAAGCCGCATATCACACCTTTGCAAACGGCTGATATAACAGAGTTATGCCGAAATTGTTCCCTTGCTTAAACATTAGAAATGTGCACCTCTACAACCGGTATTCCTGCAATAGGTATTGCATCACGTATTGCATAACTGTAATGAGAGAAAGCACCGGCATTTAATATGATTCCGTCATAAACACCTTTACATGAATGTATTTTGCTTATTATTTCTCCTTCGGTTCCCGATTGAAAAAATTCAATAAATATACCTTTTTTGTGTGCTTCCTCGGAAATTATTTCGTTAATTCCCTCGAGTGTTTCACTGCCATATGTTTCGGGCTCTCTCTCTCCCAACATATTAAGATTCGGGCCGTTTATTACCATTACTTTCATGCTTTTTCCTCCTGTTTGGTTTTTTCTAATATTTCTTTCATAATAACCGCATCCTCCGCTTGGGTACCTGCTGATTCACATATAATAACAGGTGTTAAGCCGTGCTTTATAATAACCTTTGCAAACGGCTCAAAATCCGGTCCATACTCTGTATCTTTAAAAGTTAAATGTTTTTTTTCACCGCCTTTGGTGTATTCAATTTTACTAAAATGACAATGAAAGTTTTTTGCTCGGAAGTCTCCAAGCTTATTAAAAATTTTATCTGTGATTTCCTCAAAATCCTGCTGCTCGGTTAGCGACCCCCAACCCCTTGAGTTTAAATGCCCGAAATCAATTGTAGGTATAAGCCTTTCATCAAGTTTACACAGCTCAATAACCTCATCAAGTGTACCCATTTGGTTGATTTTACCCATAGTTTCGGGGCAAATACTAACATCCCCAAGTCCTTCGCTGTCCATCTGTTTTAGGCATTCATAAATTGTTCTTTTGGATATTCCCATTGCCTCTTTTCGTGTTATGTCTATCGCAGCTCCCATATGAACAACTACCCTGCCGGCGCCCATGTTTTTTGCGGCATTTACAGTCGCCAAAATATAACCTATGCTCTTTTCTATTTTGTCAGGTTCTGTGCTTGAAATGTTTATATAATACGGTGAATGTACTGACAACGAAACAGAATATTCCCGCGCAAGCTCACCAAGTTTATTTTCACTGTCAACCGAAATCTTACCCCCTCTTGTGCATTGGTATTCATACGCATTAAGCCCCATACCAGCTAACCATTTCGGCATTTCAAGCGATGATTTGCCGCCTTGTCCATAAAAGCTTTCCGGGTTTCCTGCACTGCCGAATCTTACTAACTTCATCATCCGTTTTCACCAATCTTCTTTTTTATTTTTTGTACTATTTCATCATTTATCAGTTTTTTCCCAAACCACATCTCATCAGCAATAAGTCCTTGATATATTAACATATCCAAACCATTATAAGTATTACACCCTTTTTCGGCAGACATTTTCATAAATCGCGTTACCGGCGGATTGTAAATTATATCATATACAAC
>JAAZFB010000343.1 GCA_012511915.1 Clostridiaceae bacterium | reverse complement strand
GCGGTAGGTGACGGAGAACAAAGCAATGGATTCAAAGTACCCTTTGTGACGTGCTATCCAAATATCACACATATCTTCGGCTTTCAATTTACGGAAGGCGACCTGGATTGCCTGAAAGATCCGGAAAAAGCCATTATTCCCCGAAGCATGGCGCAACGTATGTTCGGGAACGAATCTGCGATCGGAAAACAACTGCACCTGAAAGAATACATATGGACGAAAGGCAATAAGGAGCTGACGATCGGTGGGGTATATAAAGACTTTCCCGGCAACACACAAATAGAAAACGTCATATATACCCAAATAGACAATTCCCAGACTAACGACTGGATGTCTCAGAATTATATCTGTTATTTGTTGTTCGATAACAAAGAAGAGGCTGCTAAATTTGAGGTGAATTTTAATAAAACCTTTGACTTTTCTCCTCTCGGCAATAATCAGAAAACAAGTATAAACCTGATGCCGCTTACCGATATCTACTTCAGCCAAACAGGTTTCAGGACGGGGAATTTAAATACCGTTCGCATTCTTTTTGCGATTGCGTGGTTAGTGATTATCATCGCAGCCATTAATTATATGAATTTCAGTGTTGCAATGACGCCAATGCGCATCCGGAGCCTTAATACGCAAAAAATACTGGGAAGTTCCGTCTCCGCACTTCGGGCATCGCTGGTAAGCGAAGCCATGATGATAACCTTTGTATCGTGGGGCGTTGCTTTGCTCTGGGTATTTGTTTTAGTTGAGCAGAACTTTCTCTCTTTTTTCGGGGCCGCCCTACATTTGCAGAAGAATATTTCTTTAGGGGCTATCTCCGGATTAATAACTTTATTGGTGGGATTGGGGGCCGGTTTATACCCGGCTTTTTATGCTACATCACTCCAACCTGCCCTTGTGTTAAAGGGCAATTACGGGCTTCTACCTGCCGGACGTAAACTGCGCATTATTCTTATAGGATTCCAGTTTATTATTTCCATTTCTCTGATCATCGCGGCTATCTTTATACAGAAGCAGAATTATTATTTGCAGAATTTCAATCAGGGATTCGATAAAGAACACATTGCGATAGTCAGTCTGGACGACAATATGTATCATAAAAACCGGGATTTATATGTAAATCAGCTGAAAGCCTATCCCGGCATCGATGACGTGGCATTTTCCAAGCAAAAGTTAGGGGCGTCCGATGGGTATACCCAATACGGCTTTACCTATAAGGAAAAAGTATTTGGCGGATACACCCTTGAAGTAAGCGACAATTTTTTAAGTGTCATGCGTATTCCTATCCGTGAAGGAAGGGATTTTCTGCCCTCTGATACCGTAGGCCGGAGCATGGCATTCATTTTAAATAACTCTTTACAACAAAAGATAGGAGTAAACGCTGGGGAAACCATAGGAATGACGTCATGGAGTATGCCTCTTTGTATGGTTGCAGGAATTACCGGAGAGGTTAAATTTACATCGTTACGGAAAGAGAGCGATGACATTCTGTTTTTATTCGGCTCCAACGCTGCACTTCCCGTTTCATACATCCGGCTAAACGCAGGGATAAATCTTTTTGAAGTGGTAAAACACATTCGCCGTACCGTCGCGGATATCGATCCCACATATCCCGTTGAAGTGGAATTTTATGATCAGATATTGAATAATTTATATCAAAAGGAAGAAACCCTGAATAAAAACATCTTATTCCTCAGCATATTGGCAATCTCTATTTCCATTGCCGGCATATTCGGATTGGTCATGTTTGAAACGCAATACCGCCGCATAGAGATAGGTATTCGTAAAGTTTTCGGTTCTTCTATAGAAGAAATTCTTTTACATTTTAATAAAACCTACCTCTTCATTTTATGTGTCTCTTTTTTGATAGCTGTCCCTGTTGCATATTACGCGATAACCCGCTGGCTGGAAAACTTTGCATATAAAACCCCGGTGAGTTGGTGGGGATTTGCTTTGGCAGGAGTATTGGTTTTTATTATTACGGTTATTACCGTTTCCATACAAAGTTACAAAGCCGCCACTGCCAATCCGGTGGATGCGTTGAAATCGGAATGATTAAAAATAAAATAAACAGATGAAACAAATTGTAAAAAGCCTGACACATGTATTCCGCCGTTTTAAAACGGCGAGTGTCTTGAATATTTTAGGTTTATCGGTTGCCTTTGCCTCATTTATCGTGATTATGATGCAGTTCAGTAACGACTACCATTTTGATAAAGGAATAAAAGACTACGACCATATCTACCGTGTTGATAGAGTCCATGAAGGAGGGGGGAAACAAGCCGTCATCTCCCGTCCGTTCGCCGAGTTTTTATTC
>JAAZFB010000342.1 GCA_012511915.1 Clostridiaceae bacterium | reverse complement strand
CGGTATATTCAACTTCTCCGCCGTTCGCAATAACGGAGGTTTCCGAAACGTGATTCTTAAGGTGCAGGCCTTTATTTGCCGGGTCTGTGACCGCAACAACAGCCTTGCCTCCCTTGATCGTCAACCCCTCTATTGCCACTTGATTTGTTTCAATGTCGTTAAAGGTCAGATTAAGCTTATACTCCTCCGCTTTCTCTGCCGCAAACGAGGGTGTAAGCTGCATCATAATAACAAGGAAAAGCAGCAGCGAAATAACCGGTTTTGCTTTTTTGTTCATGCGGTTCCCTCCTTATCTGATTATAAAAGCACTCTTGGGGATACCAAAGTCCGAACGTAGGATTACCGTATCCGCATTCTGCCCGTATCCTTTGTAGGTATGAATATTCTCAATTTTTATTGTTCTGATTTCGCCCGTGGCGGAATCGAAACAGGCAATATTGCTGTTAATGGAGTAAGGCCTTATGTCTTCATATGTAAAGGTGGTATTGCCCTCGGCATCCTCTGCACTGCTTATAAGAATGGTATTTGAACCCACATTGTATACCTTGCCGGAAACAAATGAAATGTAATGCTGGGCATTTGGCAAATTAAATTCGCCTCCGCCCTTTTTGTCGCTGACATGAACGCCGGAGGAATAGTCATAGTCAACATATACCCTTTTAACCTTGCCTTTCTGCATTGTAAACCTTACAATGTCACCGGGCACAAGGGTTTTTGAGCCGGATGTCTTGTTGACGGTTACACTGTCTGGCATAAACACCGTTTCAAATTTATTGTTGGTCCAGCACTGAAGTTTGAAGCCCGTTTCATCGTCAACTATAGCGGTGGCAACCTTTTCTATCATATAGTTGTCGGTATATGCGGCCATCTTGCCTGTCTCGGCATCCGCCATATATATCACAACATACGCCGCATTCCCGGTTTCGTCCACGTCATATACGTCAACCGTATAGTTGCCTATATTGCTTGAAAGCATTAAATAGGTGCCAATGGTGTAGTTATCCTCATCATCCCTGTCGTTTATGTCCTGAGGTACAGAAACAATTGTAGAGGTTTCAAGCATGACCTTTGAAGGAAATCCCGCATTTCTGTAGCTGAGAGCGGCATTTTTATAATATCTTGTAAGAGCGTCCTGCGCGTTAAGCACCTTACCGAAGTTGCTTGTGTCATTGCTCGCAAAATCCACCATTGTGATAAGCCCGTTTTCATTTGTTCCATATTTGATTACAAGAACCGGACCAGCGCTGTCTGCCTGTGCTTCGGCAAGCTTTCCGGAAATGTAGGTATATGCATCGTTATAATTGAGCATTGCTTCGGCTCCGTCTGCCGTAATCTTTTTGGCAAGCTCAAAGACCTCAAATTTACCCGCGTCTGTGAGAATTTTTACATAGGTTTTCCTTTCAAGGCTGGATGTGTCTCTTTTTACATCATGCAACAAACCGTAGCGGGTTTCAGCAGCGGAGGAAAGAAGTAACGCAATCTCGCCGTGGATGCCGATTACCGCATTAATCCTGTCGCCCAAGGCTATAACCCCCGTGTCGATATAGTTCTTTTCAAATTCATTCGAAACCTTGTAGGTTTTACCGTCAATCTCCAGCTCGTTTGCCCCCTCATATACAGCGGTCACAAGTCCGGTAGCGGTATCGGAAATAACGGTAAGCTCATAAATTCTGCCGTCCGCGGATGTTTTTACCGCCATCGCAGTATCCTTGACAAGCTCATAAATTTCTATTCTGTTGCCCTTATCGTTGCGGAAGTAGCTTGCATGCTCCTCACCTTCCGTAAGGTCAATGAGCTGGCTTGGGGTTTTAAACGCTATATACCCGTTGACGTAGTCAACACTGGTGATTATGCCGTAGGCATATGAATCAATAAAGATATATTCATATTCGTCATCCCCGTTGTTGCTCAAAAGCCTTATTTCCGCCCCTATGTCTTCTATCATATAGTCTTCGAAGACTGCAACTCTTCTGCCGTTGTATATTACCTTGTACGCTGAATCAAGGTTTGCCTTTTGCAGCCTGTTATCGACATAGTACTGAATGTATTCGCCGCCGATTTTATCAAAATTCTCGGCAGAAATTGTCATTTCCTCGTTTTTCCTGCCGAGGAGCAGGCAGTAAACCTGCTTTATCAGGGAATCATCTTCTTTTGCACAATAGGCAACTACGCTTTTGCCGAGAAGGTATATGTCCGAATCCTCATATTTATATTCAATGCCGTCAATTGCAATCCTGCCGCTATCTTTTTTAAAAGGGGCGTCAAGCAAAATCGAATTGTGCTCTGTGGCAGTGACAATACCTTCTATGGAGTATGCATCATATATTTTTTCAATGTATGTTTCCTTGCCCTTTTCATACTCCATCCTTCCTCCCCATGAAACAATTTCAAATACGGGAGCGAACATAAGATTGTAGAAAAGGATTGTAGCATTTGCGGAAGAAACCAGATCAGCGTCCGCCATGGTTATGCTTTTTAGCAGGCCTATGCTGTTTGCCACCGTCATATATCCTGTGGGGAAGCCTCCCTTTGTATCCACAAGCAAGCCGTAGCCCGCCGCGCAAAGAACGATTTTCAAAGCCTGCGGATAGGTAATCTGCAAATCGGGATTAAAGGTATCGGCCTCGGATATCCAGCCCGATAAGTAAGCGGCGTTTATTGCGCCGATATACTTATGATCCTCTTTAACGTCCGAATATATCGATGAGCCCTCAATCTCCGGCACACCAAATGTTTTTGCAACTCCCCTTACAAATTCAGCTCTCGTAAGAAGCTGACCGGGAGCGTCCCCAAAAACAGCCTCATCCAGAAGACCGTTCATAAGGCTTAATGCCCTGTCATAAGCTTTAGCGTCATATTTCAATGAAGATTCGGCTTCCGCTGCGGCATCCTGTGCAAAGGATACGGCGCCCGCCGAAAACATCATTGATATTGATAATGCAATTAGCAGTGATAATATCTTTTTCAATATCATTACTCCCCGTTTATTTTATATATTCCGCGACTCTCATAAGGAGAGCGGCGGCCTGACCTCTTGTTGTGTTATCCAACGGTTCAAAATAGCCGTTGTACCCCGTGATTAATCCAAGACCCGCCACGCCGTTTACAGAATCCATGGCGTAATCGGATATTTCGGCCTCATCGTTAAATCCGAACGAGCCTGCCAGATATGTCTTGCCCCTGTATGTCAGAGCACGCGCAAGCAAAACTGCCGCGTCCTGCCTTGTTATATACGTCTCAGGCATAAATTTGCCGTTCGAGCCTGTTACAATGCCCGCCTTTGCAACGGCCGCAATATAACCGCTGTACCAGCTTTCGCTTGGCACGTCGGTAAAGCCGGAATCCCCCGCTGCGTCAAGATCGAGAATCTGAACAATCATCTTTGCAAACTCCGCTCTTGTAACGTTTGCGTCGGGCCTGAAGGTGCCGTCGCCGAATCCGTTTACAATGCCTCTTTTAAACATTTCTTCAACATATTCCTTTGCCCAGTGCTCCGATATGTCGCTGAAGGATGCAGAAGGCGCTGTGGCGGGTACTTCCGTTGTTATAGAGCCTGCTGTTACGCCTGAGCTGCGATGCGAGCCACCGGTCGGTTCGGAAATGCTTTTTGTATTCTCAGCGGCATCCAGCTGTTTCTCCACCTCTTTATTAAATGAGGTAAGGATATCCGACAATGTTTTTTGCTGCGAACAATATCTGTATAATTCGTCGAATACTTTTTCCTTATAAACATTGTTGCTGATTTTGTTGTATTCCCCAAGACTTATTTCATTTGCCTCAAAATATTCAAGCACAACTCTCTTGAGCTCTGTCGGATTGCCTGCCGTCCTGTACTGCGCGACAAAAAGGTTATTGTTATACGTTGTGTCAAAATCCTTTGCGATGCTGCCGACTATGTATGCTTCATTCAAAGCGCCCTGAACCCTTTCCGGCAGCTTTTCATATTGGTGTGAATAGTTTTTGTCGAGATAGTGATAATATTTTGCGAAAAATTCGCCGATTGTCATATCCCCTTCCATAACATATGAAAGACCTTCACCTGCAATGTATCCGTTCATAAGGGCGGCGGCCGTATAGCCATTCTCCGGCTTTACTTCATAAATATAGGATGCGATAAAATCCTCATCCTTTTCCTTTCCGTCATCCAAACCTGCGGCTCCGTTTGCGACAAAATCCTTCGCTGCACTCAGACCGCCGCCGTTCAAACCCGAAAGATATGGCAAAAGGTCGTTTCCCGCAACAGTCGAAAACATTGATGTTTTTGTCACGTTATTTACAGATAGGGCATATTCATATCTTCCCGGTTTGTCCGCAAAGTCGGGAAGTATAATTTTTAAATCTATATTTCCATCCGTATCTGCCTGGGCTGTCTTTAAAATAACACCGTCATTCTCCAAATCGTCCGCAGATGATATCGCTGTATCCTGTGGCGCAATTATAATCGTGACAAACTTTTTGCCTGCACCAGGCAGTTGCCCAGAAACGGAAAAAGTGTCCGCTGACGCATCGTATTGTATTGTCAACGCCGGCACCTGTTCCTCCACTGCAAACACTGCCGGAATTTGCGAAATAACAAATGCAGCAGAAACTATTGTTGCCATACATTTTAGCAGTTTTCTTATCAATAGTACCCTCCCCTTTTTCCTGCCTTTAATTGAGTTTCCTTCAATCAATTTATAGGATTCCAAAACGCCATTTTCTGATATTAAGAATAACACACCGTACGATTTTATTAAAGTGTCATTTTATAAAAAAAGTGTCTTTTCGTTCATTCTTTGCATTATTTTTTCAAAATTAACCTAAAAACCCAACTTTTTCATTTTTTTAAAAATAGATATTTGTCACTTTTTTGTGTTTTTGTTGACTTATGTCTTTTGTTCATGTTATAATCAAATTACCAATGAAATAAGGTGATCGAAAAATGAGTATAATTAAAAATATCAAAGAAAAAATAGTTTACCCGTTATTAAATAAAAAGGGATTTAAATTATCCTATTTGTTTGTGTTTGTCATTCCGTTGCTGTTCAATTTTATAAGCTATAAATACACGGGAAAATTCATAGCAGAAACCTATGTTTCCACAAATGTAACCTTGCTTAGAAGCTCCCAGACCTTTTTGGACGCCATATTGAACAGTATAGTATCTTCTGTTTCCAGCCTTTCGTCAAACAAGGATATAATGGAGATTGCCTATTGGGGCAATCCCGCATCCACTCAAAGATATGATTTGAACCTATCCAACAGGGCATGGGAATCATATGATATAAACAGCGAATATATAAAGAAAAAATACATATATTACCCCGAAACTGATAGTATATACACCGGTACCACCTTAACCCCCACGCACTTCCATTATATGTATGCGTACAACGGTGAAACGGTTATGACGGAGCAGATATGGAGAAATGCCGTATTGGACAAGTCCGCATCCGGCTTTACAAGCATTCCCTCATCCGGAGAGGCAAGGGTTTTCTTCACCTTCCTGACACACAATCCCGCTACCAAAAATATTTTTTACAATACGGTTGTCGAGCTTGACTTTAATAGGCTCATAACAGCCGCTGCAGGCGAAAATATGAAGCGCTTTTTCATGTACGCTTCTGACGGCACGGTAATAAGCACCGACTTAAACGAAGACGAGCTTGAAGCAATACAAGAGCTGTTATTTGTTCGAGATGACGGCAAGCCATATTACAAAAGCACTAACAACAGCAAAATATTTAAGACAAAATCGCAGATCAGCAATTGGAAATACGGGTATATTGCAACCAACGAATATGTTGAAAAAAGTATGGCTCTGTTAAAATCGACCGTGTTTTCCGTATCTCTTTTGTGTATTCTGATCAGTCTTATTATAATACGGAGAAATGAAAAACCTCTTCAGGAAATTGCAGAGCTTTTACCTGACATAAAAGACACTGACAACAAAGATATATACCAACAAATAAATACATCACTGGAAAAAATCATCAATGAAAAAGACGATTATGAGTTCCGCTTAAATAACCAAAACAATATTTTTAAAGAAAATATTCTTACGAATATGCTCCTTGGAAAGAAAAACGATAAATTCTCCTATCCGGAGCAGTTGAGCCTTATAGGATTAAAAATGGAAAACACCATGTTTGCAACAATAGCTTTTTGCACCCCGGATATATCGCAGATTTTCAGCAATGAAAACTACAATGCAAGTGTCGGCGAGAAACAGCATCTTGCTCAGTTTATTATATCAAACATTATGGGTGAAACGCTTGGGAAATACTGCAAAACCGAGCTGGTATCCATGGGCAGTTTTTCTGTTGCAATTGTAAACCTTTCCGAGGCTCAATCAGAAAACTTCAAGTCGGATATTACATTCATACTCGAAACCTATTTAGAGATAATATCCAAAGAATTTAACTTTGACGTTATTGCGGCAATATCAAATCCACATGTTTCAATTAGCTGCATCAACGATGCATTTAATGAATCAGTGTCATGCATGGAATATGCCATTTCGTCATCTGAATCCATCGCATTCTACAATGATATGGTCCTCAATTCAAAAAGATCTCATCATACTGATATTGAAGAGGAGATTAAAAAATACTTAAACGAAAAAAACTATCGGCAATGTAAAAAAGTGATAGAAAATGCGATTCTAAGGTTTCAGCAGAACAAAAACATATCAACATTGATGGCTCGCTCTTTTGCTTATGATCTGCTCACAACCTTCTTCAGAAATGTTATTCCAAATACAAATGAGACTTTAGAAATGTTTATGACAGGAGTTGAAATGAACAGCATCATGTCAGAATCTACAACTACATCCGGGATACTGCTGAAGACCATTACAATTATCGATAGGTATTTGGATAAATATGACACCTCAGAGGACGAGAAAGACATTAATGAAAAAAACAACTTCTATCTGCAAATCAAGAATTATATTGATGAACACTACTCAAATCCAAACCTTAATGTAAATGAGCTTTCAACAATATTTAAAATAAACTCAAGCTATTTGTCCAGCCAGTTTAAAAAAGAATTCAACATAGGTTTGTTGGATTTTATAACCTCTGTAAGAATTGAGGCTGCAAAGAAACTACTTTTGAATTCAGACAAATCCAACACGGAAATCAGTCAATATGTAGGCTACTCAAATGTAAGAACTTTTTTAAGAGCATTTTCAAAATGCGAAGGAACAACTCCAAAGGTATACCGCAGAATATATAATCCATCTGCATAAGAGCACATGTTGTCCGAGGGGACGGCTTCATATAGAAAACACCTACACAACCGTTGCAGCGGATACCGTTGCACGTTTTAGAAGGCTTATGGGCGACGAGGTTTTTTTCCTTACCGGCACTGGCGAGCATGGCCTTAAAATTCAGCAAAAGGCACGTCTGCTGCAGGTATTTTATAACCTTTGCGAAAGCATACGCTTGATTGCGGCATATATCCAACCCTTCATGCCCGAAACCGCCGATAAAATTCATCAGCAAATAGGAACGGACAACATGGAAAGGATATGGAACAACACCGGCGAGTTTAGCGTTTCGAAGGGCGAGCCGCTGTTCCCGCGGATAGATTTGGAGAAGGGGCTTGCAAAGCTTGAAAAGTTTACTGTTTGACAGCCACGCTCACTATGAAAATGAAAAGTTTGACGGCAACCGTGCCGCTGTATTCGAAAAAATAAAAATAAGCGGCATAGGGTGCGTGGTAAATGTCGGCTCGGATATAAAAACGTCCAAGCAGAGCATAAGCCTTGCGGGGCAGTATGAATTCATATACGCCGATGTGGGCGTACACCCTGTTGCCTTCACAAAAAAAGCCAGGGATTTGCGAAGCGGAAGGTTCGGTGTTGTATTAAAGGGACTGATGGGTTTGGATTGGAGCCGCTTTTCACACCAGCCCGGCGCTTTTGTTTTAGGAACGTATGACAGAAATTTTGTCAGAAAACGTGCAAATTCAAAAAAGGATTATTGGAGGTATATTCAGGCCTATTGGATACGAAATGCAAGGTACGCTTACGAAATTATCCGGCTGTTTGATTATGACACAATCACAGCTGCCCTGGTTGAAGACGACTGCTTTGAGGAAAAGATTTATTATCCGGTGGCTTTGTATGCCGCGATGCTCTGGAATGCAAATAGAAGCCTTGGAGGGCTATATCATTATTATACTAGGGAGGAATTTCAATGGATTACAGAAATTATCTGATAAACGATGTGCTGAAATTTTGGCTCAGCCACGCTATTGATAATCAAAACGGCGGCATTTTTACTTGCATTGACGAAAAAGGCAATATTTACGGCGAGGATAAAAGTGTATGGTTCCAGGGCAGAGCCTTATGGACTTTTTCAAAAGCTTACAACGCAATAGACAATAATCCGCAATACCTGGCTGCTGCGGAAAAAATTTATCATTTTCTGCCCAAATGTACGGATACGGATAACAGAATGTTTTTTACCGTTACAAAGGAGGGCAGACAACTGCAAAAAAGAAGATATTATTTCAGTGAAACCTTTGCTGCCATAGGCTGTGCTGAATATTATATTGCTACTGGGCAAAAGGAGGCGTGGGAAAAAGCAGAAATATATTTTGATACTGCCTATACATTGTTTAAAAACCCTTCCCTTTCCACGCCAAAGCTAAACCCAAAAAACGCCCCTTATAAAGCCTTGTCCCCCGTTATGATTATGCTGGCAATATCTCAGGTTTTACGAAAGGTGAATTATGAAAAGTACAACCCTGTCGCTGTGGAAATGACAAATGAAATTTTAAACGGGGGTTATCTGCAAGAGGACGCGTTGCTTGAAAACGTAACTACGGATGGCAAGTTTTTTGACAGCCCTGCCGGCAGGATAATAAATCCCGGGCACTCACTGGAGGCAGCGTGGTTTTTGATTGCGGAAGGGCTTTTCCAAAAGGACGAGAGTATAATTGAAAAAGCCCTGCATATTATTGATTTCTCCATGAAGCGCGGGCTAGTCAACGGCGGAATTATTGCATTCACAGACTATTGCGGGAAGCCTCCGGTGGCATTGGAATGGGATATGCTGCTTTGGTGGCCACAATGCGAGGCAATTATTGCTAATAGGTTAGCCTATATGGTCACAGTGAATGAAAAATATTTGCAAAGCCTTAATGCGCTACTGGACTTTGCCTTTTCGCATTTTGCCGGCCCTGAAAACGGTGAATGGTACGGTTACCTTCACTATGACGGTACGGTTGCGAACAGGTTAAAAGGCAACATTTTTAAAGGTCCGTTTCATCTTCCCCGTATGCTAATGTGGTTAATTTTGTCGGAAGAAAACAAAGCGTTAAGCATAGCCGCCATTTAGGGGAACATAAAAACACACATTTCACGACAAAATTTTCATTTTATTAGTTGTCGCCTTCAAAAATTACGTCGGTGTACAAAACTAATCAAAAAAGCAGTCACTCACCGTTACATCACGGCGGGCTACTGACAAAACGAAGCAAAAATTTTGATTTACTGTATACCGATTAAGCCTGTCAAATTTAAAACAGACTGAACCTTGAAAATCATATATCGTTTTTAAGCGACTTTTTGACGTTATAGGTGTTAATACTATTCGAAAAAACCGAAGCATGAATGTACGATTGATGAAATTATGCCAATATAAAAATTCTAAAATTCATATTGACAATTCATAAGAATTCATATATAATGCAAAGTATCAGAGGAGGTATTCTTATGAATCATGAATCGGTTATACTTGAAATGCTGTCTAGAATTCAATGTTTAGAAGAACAAGTTAAATTATTATCAGAAAAATTATCTCAGCAAGCAAACTATAATGAATCAAGTGAAACTACAACAAAGTTAGGAACAAAGGATATTTGTAAATATATAAAAAGTTTAATTAATGACACACAGGATAAGGATTCACCGTTCGTTATACTAAAAGCAAATGATATACACAGAAACTTAAACCTAAAAAACAGGATGCCAATGGTGTGTAATGCAATGAAACAATGCATGGGGGCAAATGATGAAGTTTTACACGAAACACCAAGTGGATATTCTTCTACAT
>JAAZFB010000341.1 GCA_012511915.1 Clostridiaceae bacterium | reverse complement strand
GTTTATTGATGGCGGTGTTACTGCACCAAAAGGGTTTAAAGCTGCCGGCAGTGCTTGCGGTATAAAAAAAGACAATAAGCCGGATATTGCAGTAGTTTCTTCTGATACAATGTGTACTGCGGTAGGTATGTTTACGAAGAATGTAGTAAAAGGTCATTCGCTTCAAATAACTATGGAGCATATTAATAATGAAATTAAAGCGATTGTTATAAACAGCGGAAATGCAAATGCTTGTGTTGGTGTAAAAGGCAAGCAAGATGCACTTGAAATTGCCCGATTAGCCGCCGAGCTTTTAAATTGTAAAAGCAACCAAATACTTTTTAATTCAACGGGTGTAATAGGAAAGCCATTAAATATGGATGCGCTTAGAAACGGACTTATGCAGTCGGTGCAATCATTGTCGTATAACGGGGGGAATATAGCGGCGCGTGCTATTATGACTACAGATACAAAAGTAAAGGAAGTAGGAGTTGCCGTTGAAGTTAACAACACCAAGGTGTCTATCGGCGGTATGGCAAAAGGCTCCGGCATGATTCATCCAAATATGGCTACAATGATAGGTGTTATCACGACCGATGCAAGTATTTCTCAAGAGCTGATGGACAAAGCCTTTAAAGAGTCTGTCAATTCAAGTTTTAACAGAATTTCTGTCGACGGGGACACAAGCGTATGCGATATGGTTGTTCTTTTATCTAACGCAATGGCTAAAAACGATATAATAGACAATGAACAGACTAACGAATATTCACTTTTCAAAAAGGCTCTTAGTGTCGTTTGTGAGCACTTGGCAAAGGAAATTGTCAAGGATGGTGAGGGTGCTACAAAAATAATTGAAATATCAGTACAAGGGGCAAAAACCCCGCAAAATGCATATGATATCGTAAATGCTGTTGGCAAATCTCCGTTAGTGAAAACCGCAATTTTCGGCGAAGATGCAAATTGGGGGCGAATAATTACTGCTGCAGGTTATTCCGGAGCAGACTTTAAAACCGATTTAATCGATATATATATTGGCGATCTTAAAGTTTGTCACAACGGTGTAGCAGTTGATTTTGATGAACAAAAGGCAAAACAGATACTTGAAAAAAACGAAGTTTCAATTACAATTCAGCTTAACATGGGAAGCTATAATGAAAAGATGTGGGTAAGCGATTTTTCCTGCGATTATGTAAAAATAAACAGCAATTACCGCTCGTAAGGAAATGAATTTACTAAAAAATCACTAAAATCACAAAAATCACAAATATTAAACAAATAACCTCAAATCCTTGACACATGAAAAAAAACATGTTATACTAATTTTCGGTTAACACACAAAAGTGTTCCTGTTATCCTAATTTATCATTAATAGTAGTTTTTAAAGCACCAATATTGGTGCCTATGTCGCGGGGTGGAGCAGTTCGGTAGCTCGTCGGGCTCATAACCCGAAGGTCGGAGGTTCAAATCCTCCTCCCGCAACCAACACAAAACACCGTAGCCATAAGGGTTTACGGTGTTTTTGCTTTTTGGGTATATTAAATTAAAAATGCCCTTTGTCCTTTATTTGTCCTTTATTAGGCAAAAAAATAATAAAATTTTAGCTTTTTATGCTTGTTTCTCTTTTTGTATTTTGCTGAATATATTCCCTATCTTGTCTGCTGCTTTTGCGTTGGCGCTTTGTATTTGGTGAGTATATATATTCCCTGTAGTCGTTATATTTGAATGTCCTGCCCGAGCCGATACGGTTTTTATATCTACCCCATTGGCTATCATAATACTAATATTAGTATGCCTAAGGCTATGAGGCGTAAAGTGCGGCAGGTTGTTTTGTTTAACAAATTTCTTTGTATATTCCGTTATGCTATCCGGGTGCATAACCCCGCCGTTTTCTTTAATAAAGATTTTGTTCGTCTTTACCCACCTATCACCGTTTAATAGCTTCTGCTCCAGCCACCATTTTTTATAATCGTTTAACAAATACATTACCCCGTCATCAACGGAAATATATCGTATACTGCTTTTTGTCTTTGGCTCTTTCTCTATCAGCCTGCCCTTATGAAATACTCCGTTTTCGTCTGTATATTCGTATTTTGTGCCTACCACATATTGGACGGTTCTTTTAATGTGAATGAGATTGCTTTTAAAATCTATGTCCGACCATTCAAGCCCTACAAGTTCACCCCGGCGCATACCTGTATATAAAAGCAATAGTAGCGCAGTTTTCCATTTAATCGGCGCGCCTCTTAATGCTTCACATAATGATAATGCCTCTTTTTCGTCGAGAAAATCAACATCTTTTTGCTTGACTTTTGGAGGGGTTGCAAGGGTGGAAACATTGCGGAAAACATACCCTTGCTTATACGCACTGCCTAAAATTACGCTTATTAGTCGGTGATGGTGCAATATGCTCTTTTCTGAAAGGCCGGCGCCATTGTTATTACAGACAGTAAATACATCGCTGAAATTCACGCCCAATGCTTTGGCTATAGCCTCGGCTTTTTCAAGTAATATATTTTTGCCGTCACAGGCCGCTTTAATGGTTGATGTGGCTATTTTAGTCTTGCTTGATATATCCGCCTTTGTGATTTTGTTTTTCTTAAGATATTCCCCTAAGTTTTTCCCCGCTGCCTTTGGCTTTAAATTTATAATGCCGTCCTCAGCAAGATTGTTATAAAATTCCTGCAGGTGGTGTGCTTGCAAATTTTCCAACTTGATATGCCCGATAGCGGGGTTTATTCTATCAAGCAGCGAATTATACCGTATATAGGTTTTGGGGGCGAGGTTTCCCTCGTTTATCTCAAGCCATTTCAAAGCATAATCAGCAAACCGGGTAGAACCGTCCAACACAAAGCCGTTTTTGCATTTTTCCTCAAATAAAGTTGCCTGCCTGTTTACTTCCTTCTCAATCTGCTTTTTTGTCATTCCGGGAGCGGGGGTATAGGTCATTGTTTTTGATATTTGTTTGCCTTGCATATTGTAGCCAAGCGATACCCTTATTTGATATGCTCCGCCTCGTTCTCTGATTGTTGCCAATTTGCTCACCGTCCTTTGTTAAACATAGTGATTTAATGTGATTTAACGTTATATCACGTTGGTATTATTAAATATACCATTGTTTACCACAGTCAAGGCATACGGCCTTTGTTTTGTTCACAGTCTTTTTACCCGTAAACAGCCATACGAAAATCCATATCCACCAAACAAAGAAGAATATCATAAAATGTATGAGGTTACCCAAACAGCCCCTTTTTTTGATATGCGTTTCATTAACTATTTGAATGTTTTTACTACCGCAGGAAGGACAGACGACTGCTCCGGCAGGCTTGCTTTTTGCCTTATCTTCTATGAACGCCCACGCCACACCTGCACCAAGAGCAAATAAAACCAACCCCAAGCCCGGATATACCATAAAAATCTTGAATATTCCCACTATTACCAATGCCATAGAAACAGCCTGCCAAGGCGAAGATGGCAGCTTAAACCATTTTATTGAAAACAAATCCTTTCCTTGACCGTCTGCCGGGTGTGCGTACTTCAAATAGCCGTCAACATTTAAGCCCCGCCTTTTGGCTTCCGCTATTGCATCGTCAATGTTCTGTTGGGTATATTCCCCGCAAGTGATTATTTTGATAAGGAAATCATCTTTGAAGGTTTTGTAGTAACTCATTATATCATCCTTTCTTTGTATGCGTTCTGCCCATATTGTCAATGCCTTCTCCCGTTTCGTTGTAAGTAATACTTTCGTCGGGAGTTTCTCCAATATAGCAGTCATAATACTTTAATTGTTTTTCAAGCCATAATTGGTATAGGCTGTTATCTATTACTCCATCAGCATACAAATTCTTAATTTTAACCCATTCCTTGGCAAACGCAACCATAACTGTATCTTTAATTCTTAAATTCACAGCATCGTCTATTTGATTACAAACTTCTACATCAACACTTAACTTTTTCGCAATTGAGGTAAGCACTTCAATGATATGACTATATGTTTCTATATTATTATATTCGGCTGATACGCCACACAACCAATCCATAGAAACACCGCATTTTTGGGCAATATCTTTTACTATTGCCATTGATGGGTTTTTTGTATTATTTTCATAAGCCGATATAGTAGCGGGTGTTATTCCGGCTATTTCAGCAAGTTGCTTTTGAGTTAAATTTTTATAGGTTCGCAGCTCCTTCAATCTATTACCGAAAATTAGTACTCTTTTCATTTTAACTCCCTCCAAAATTATATCATATATTCTATAATGCCATAAAAATATAAAAAAGTCAACAACAACATAAGAACAATATAAAGT
>JAAZFB010000340.1 GCA_012511915.1 Clostridiaceae bacterium | reverse complement strand
CTTTGAGAGTCTGGACCGGTTGAAACTAGAGCTGGCCGATTATGTGAACTGGTACAATAATGTTCGAATCCATAGTTCCCTGGGCTACCTTAGCACCAAGGAATTTAAAGCACAGAACCTATAATTTCTGTACGGAAAAGTGTTGCCATACCAAATTCTTTTTCACCATGTTGTAGTATCCGCTCGTAAAAGGAGTGCAATAAACACCATAGTGACCATGAGGATCGAAATCTCGCCTTTTTTGCTCTTTAATTTTTTCAAATCTCTCCCCTCCCCTTTAGTATCTTTTATGATCGCCAAACACAGTCTTGCTTAATACGATTGTGCGGACAATTTTCAAAGCGGGAATAAGTCGCCCAAGCAAATTCCATTTATATTCACAGGTCGTTGTTACATCGATATCTTGACGGCACTACCCTTCAATGGAAGCGAAATCTGCCGGGAAATACACCCGCCAATCCGCAGATTTTTTATTCGATCAAAGTGCTGGACGAGGCCATTGAAAAACACCTGCAAGTCACTTTCGCATTAAACGAGATCGATCATAAAAAGCAACCGATCTTGCGGACTAACAATAAAGGGCAGGTGCTATACTTCACCTTCAATCCTTACCTGATGTTCAAGACCAACGGCAGATATTGCCTAATCGGAAATTTCGATGCTTATGATAATCTTACCTACGCCCGTCAACCTGCAAGTGCAAACAAATACATATCCCCACCCTATTCTACTGCTATCTCCCAATTAGCCTCACTGACCCTAAACACTAAAGTTATTCAATAAAAGCATCACAACCACCGGAAGCTGTGATAAAAATTTTTATTAAAATACCAAATAATTTTGTTTTTAGTAATAACTTATCGATTGAATGCATAGTATATGCTTGTAAGGAGAGCCTAACGGCTCGTAAACAGGAGGATTAGCAATGTCATAGACGCCTGCTTTCCCTCTTGTTTATTTTTTTGGCACATAACGGAGTTGACCATGGATAGACAAATTTTAATTAAAGATATGAAACATTATGTCGGTGGTGGTGGGTTTATTAATCAAAGCCAGATTGCAAAATACCTGCGACGCTCACGGGACTGTGTTTCACCTTTAGTCTCGGGCCTAGACTGTATATCAACCGGACGAGAGAAGAAGTATTTTATACCCGATATAGCCTCCCGGCTTCTTGATCATCGAACCGTCAATTTTTGATGGAATTGAAAATAATTAAGGAAAATCTTATTTAACAGGAGGAGAAAATGCTTAGAAGGACTTTTAGTTTTGAAGGAAAGCGATATGATGTGCGCGCGGAAACCGAAGAGGAACTAGCAGTGAAAATAGCTTTGAAAAAGCGTGATTTGGAAGAAGGGCATGTACTGGTCACAAAAAATATGTTGGTAAGCGATTGGTTTAAAACATTCATGACTTCTTATAAACAAAACACGATAAGTAAAGAGACATATGATGATTACTTATACAGATGGGAGGCTAAAATCGAACCGTATATTGGACGCATGAGGGTTAAGGACGTAAGGCAAATTCACTGCCAAAAAATCGTCAGTGATATGTCCGGGCACAGTAAAGATTATATTGAGAAAGTTGCCAATACACTCTTTCAGGTTTTTCAGAGGGCAAAGAAAAATCATCTAATGCACGACAACCCTGCTGAAGACCTTGAACTCCCCGCTGCGGAAAACGGCATACGCCGTGCTATAACTGAATATGAAAGAGAAATTGCGCTAAAAGTCGCAAACACCCATAGAGCTGGGCTATGGATCAAAACTATTTTGTACTGCGGTCTCAGACCAGCAGAGACGGCAGCATTGCAAGGGAGACATCTTGATCTTAAAGAATATGTCCTAAATGTTGAGTCTGCAATTAAAAGCAAAGATAAACGAGTCGGAAAAACAAAAACCGCCAGTGGGAAAAGGGCCATACCTATACCAGAAGATTTGGCCATGGAATTCAAAAGACAAAATATTAGTCCTTATGAATTCGTTTTTAAAAATACGAAAGGCGGACGCCTTTCGGGAGGAAATATGCAAATTATGTGGCGTAGCTTCAAACGCGAAATGAATATTGTGGCTGGTTGTGAAGTATATAGAAATCAGGTCCTTCCTCCCTATAAAATTGCAGACGATCTCGTTCCTTATTGTTTCCGACATACTTTTTGTACTGATCTGGAAGCAGCTGGTGTATCCATCAACGAAGCAGCTCGTCTTATGGGTCATAAAGACATTTCCATTACTTCAAAGATCTACACGCACCCTTCCCAGGATTCTTTTGACAAGGTGACAAAACAATTGTCAGATTATCGAAGGAAGAAAGAAATATCAAGTATGTCAACCAATCTTGATCTTGACTAAGCTATCTTAAGTGAAATGTAACCGAAAGAATTAGCATTCTTTTTAAGTCCTATGTGGCAAAAGGTGTGGAACGAACCATCAAATGCCTTGAAAAATAAAGGTTTCACTACGTCCTCTCACTGCGGAATCAGGGGTTCGACTCCCCTAGGAGATACCAAGAGAAAAAGAAGCGCACAGCGCTTCTTTTTCGTTGCCAAGCGACGACGGGGAGTCGAACCCGAAAGG
>JAAZFB010000339.1 GCA_012511915.1 Clostridiaceae bacterium | reverse complement strand
GAAAAATTTCATTAATTGCGAATTAGCGAATACTATTTTCCCCCAGTTTATCAGCACAAAACAAAAATGAGCATCACTCAAACCCGCATTAAAGCGGGATTTTTTATACAAAAAAACGTCAAATTAGTTCAAACAATACTTGCGTAAAATTGATATTTGTGATATAATTAAAGAAACGTCTTTGGAGGTTGCCGCGATGTTTCTTAGACAAGCCACAAATTCAAAAACAGGAAGAACATATCTCTCTATCGTTGAAGGATATTGGGATTCAAAAGCCAAAATTTCACGCACAAAAACAATTCGAAAAATCGGCTATCTTGACGAGTTTCAAAAGGATTTCCCCGACCCGATTGCGCATTTCAAGGATATTGCGCAGCAAATGACCGCTGAAAAGCCGATTAATTCTGTCAGTCTAACCTTTGATTTGTCAGAAGAAATGGCTGCGAATGAAACACCGCGTTCTATGGGGTATGCTCCGCTCTCGAAGATATATCACGAGTTGGAACTGCACACTTTTTTTAACAACCGCGCCCGCACTCTGCAATCGAAATACAACACAAACAATATCATGAAAATGCTTGTGTTTTCACGCATTTTAGACCCGACATCCAAGAAAAAATCGTATGAAAACAAAGACAGATTTTTCGGACATACTGATTTTTCTCTAAACGATGTTTACCGCAGTCTTACGCATTTTGCAAAGCATATTGAGGCTTGCCAAAATCACATAAACGCTCGCATTTCAAAACGAAACACAGAAGTTGTCTATTACGATGTAACTAACTACTACTTCGAGATTGATGAGGCAGACAACCTCCGTAAAAAAGGCGTTTCAAAGGAACATCGCCCCGACCCGATTGTGCAAATGGGCTTGTTTATGGATTCAGACGGCATACCAATTTCATACAAGCTGTATCCCGGCAATACAAACGACTGTGAAACTCTGCGCCCCGGCATGGCTGAAATAAAGCGTAACTGCGATTTCGGGCGTGTGATTGTCGTTGCAGATAAGGGCGTGAGCAGTCACAAAAACATTGTGTTTAATCTTTTGCAGGGCGACGGTTATGTTTATTCCCAAACGGTTCGCGGCGGGCATAAGGAACTCAAAGACTACGTTTTAGATAATTCCGGCTACCGCCGAATCGGAGATGAATACAAAATCAAGTCGCGCATTTACCCTCGCGAAATCAACATGACAACCACAAGTGGCAAAAAGAAAACCGTTCGTATTGACGAGAAACAAGTGATTTTTTACAGCGAGAAGTACGCCCAAAAAGCAAAAGCAGACCGTGAGGCGCCGCTATTGAAAGCACGCGATTTAGTAAATAACCCAACCAAATACAACCGCGTAACTTCATACGGGGCGGCGAAATATGTGAAAAATTTAAACTTCGATCCCAAAACAGGTGAGATTTTAACCGCCAAACACAAGCCGATTTTCGATGAGCGAAAATTGCGCGAGGACGAAAAATTGGACGGCTACTATGCGATAATCTCAAGCGAGCTTGATAAGACCGATGAGGAAATTATCGAGATTTACCGTGGTTTATGGCGAATTGAGGAGAGCTTTAAGGTGAGCAAAAGCGACCTTGAAACCCGTCCTGTATTTGTCACGCGGGAAGACCACATTCAAGCGCATTTCCTCATTTGCTTCATCGCTCTCACGATACTCCGGCTTTTGCAAAAGAGGTTGGGCAATCAATTTTCAGCACATAAGATAGCTGAAAGTTTGAGCCGTGCCAACTGCATTCATCTTAAAGAAAATCACTTTCTTCTGTTCTACCGTGACGAGGTGATAGATGCTCTGAAAGCACATATGGAGCTTGACCTAACCCGAAAAATCATGACACTCGGAGAGATAAAAAATATTTTCGGCAACGTGAAAAAACACTCAATTACGCTATGATTATTTGAAAAGCTTAAAAACCCGCAATCCATTGTTATTAGTGGACTGCGGGCTTGTTTTATGCCTGTTTTGCTGATGAAGTCAGGTTATACTATATTCTATACATAAATGCAATACTTTTACAAATATTTTTGGAATTTTGTTGGATTTATGTTATTATTTATTAAGGGCACGGTCTAGTATAAGTCTGAATTTATTCAGACTTATACGCTCCACAATCGTTTAGGATGTTTTTTACACTTTCGTAATTGGTATCTTCAACATCCATTGACCAAAGTGTGTTGCCTTGTTTAATATCTTGTTCGTATTCTTGGCTTTTCTCTTCCGGTATTCCAAGATCAACCAGGGCACCAACAATGCCTCCTGTAACTGCACCACCCAATAGACCTGCTATAGGTCCGGCTGCTGCGACCATACCTAAACCGGGAATAGCTATCGTACCAAGCCCGAGTAAAAGACCGGCTGCCCCGCCAAGTACACCACCACCGACAGTGCCCCTTGATATTTGGTCGTTTTGAGGTTCGGTATTTTTTTCGTTTGTTACGATAGAGATATCGCTTGTTCTAAGACCTGCATCCTTAACCCTTTGCGCTGCTTCAACAGCATCTTCGTGAGATATAAAAATTGCAGTAATTTTTTTCATTCTTTGTGCCTCCAAAAAAAGATTTGTGAATATATTTCCCAATTTTAATGTGTAATATTCATTTATATATGTCGAATATGTCAAAAAAAATCTATTGGACTTTTCATAAAAAAACGCTATAATATATATATATTATTTTTACGGGAGGGCTTTTTTTTGAAAAACGATGTGCGTAATGCTACCGCAAACCTAAATATTGATGATTACATAAATGAGCAAATAACTCATATTAAGCAGACGGTTGGTAATAAAAAGGTGTTGTGTGCAATGTCGGGTGGGGTGGATTCATCTGTCTCTGCTGTGCTAACGCACAAAGCAGTGGGAAAGCAGCTTACTTGTATTTTCGTCGATCATGGCTTAATGCGAAAAAACGAGAGGGACGAAGTCGAAGCGGTATTTAAAGGCGAATTTGATATGAATTTGATATGTGTTAATGCTGCTGACAGGTTTTTAAAAAAGCTTGAGGGTGTTACCCAACCTGAACGAAAGAGGAAAATTATTGGAGAAGAGTTTATCCGGGTTTTTGAGGAACAAGCAAAAGTATACGGTGATGCTGAATATTTGGTTCAGGGCACGATTTACCCTGATATTATAGAAAGCGGTTCGGGGGAAAGCAGCGTTATTAAAAGCCATCATAATGTAGGTGGGCTACCCGACCTTGTGAACTTTAAAGAGATAATCGAACCACTTAGGCTTTTATATAAAGATGAGGTAAGGAAAGTTGGCTTGGCACTCGGTATACCCGAAAAACTTGTGAACAGACAGCCATTTCCCGGTCCCGGTCTTGGAATTCGCGTTATCGGAGAGATAACGAAGCAAAAACTCGACATTTTAAAAGATGCCGATTATATTATACGTGAAGAAATATCGAATGCACAGTTAGAATGCAATGTCAGTCAATATTTTGCTGTGCTTACCGATTTGAAAAGCGTTGGCGTTTCCGACAGCAATCGAACTTATGATTATACCATTGCCTTAAGGGCCGTCTCGACCGACGATTTTATGACTGCCCGCTGGGTTAGACTGCCGTATGAATTGCTCGAGCATATTTCAAATCGAATTACAACCGAGGTACCGAATGTAAACCGCGTTGTGTACGACATAACTAATAAACCACCCGCTACAATTGAATGGGAATAATGAAAGAGAGCCCGTAACTGTGGATAAAGCAGTTACGGGCTTTTTGTCGGTTTGCCCTGCATGGGCGATAACTTGGCGGTGGAAGTCCGCTACAGGCTTGGCAGTAGGAACTGTTAGCAGAGGGCAAGGGTGTCCGCCGTGAGGCGGAATCTAAAGGAAACCTAATGCCGTAGGAACAGAAACGGCTGACAAAGCAACAGAAGCCCTGAAAGAGTATTATGTGGGATTTTAAGAGCGAAATTTACACCTGCGGGTGTTCTCCGCTCACCTGCATCTGGACGAGCATACGCCCCATATCCACATTGATTTTGTGCCGTTTACAACGGGGAGCAAGCTTTTTGAGCTTGTGCTTAAAGTATTGGCAAGGTATTTAGAGATGGCGGACAACTACCATCGGCTCAACAATCCCAACGGGCGCTATTACAGAGAAAATCAGAGATTGGAGAGTGATAATGAACGTCTGACCGCAAAGAACACAGATCTTCAAGAAGAGAACAAGCAGTTACGGGCCGAAAACAAGGATTATGCACTTCTCCGAAAGATGTTCAGCAAAGACCGATTCGACGCTCTTGTAAATGAGGCAAGGCACTCTATACCAGCTTATTCCTTGAAGGAAAGCTGAACAGCTACCTTGCCGAGCTGAATGAACAGGCAGAGAATATGTTCTTTCGGCTGGTAAAGGAACTGGCAGAGAAAGAAGGCATCACAGAAAAGCTCAAGGCGGAAGTACAGATGCTTTGGGTGCAGCGGATGAACTCCGTTCGGAAAATAGCAATTGAAATTGTGAACAACGATTTGATTTACGCTTAAGTTGATATACAACTTAAACTTTGCTCTCGTGACGGCTACATTGAACATCTTCCCCAGATTTTCATTGATTTCCTTATCTGTCATAAAAAGATTTGCTTTCCAATGTGGCTCATCAATGACGAGATCAAAGATTACGATGTCAGCTTCGCTGCCCTGAAAGCTATGGATTGTACCAGCTCTAATGAAATTTAGGTTTTCCCAGAATCCGCGGTTACGATACTCCAGATCCACAAGCTGATTGATTCTTGCGATATGTGGCTTGTATGGAGCAACAATCAGCACAGAAGCCTCTTTTTCAGGTTGAGCAGTTTCGGGATCAAGATCATTTAGTCTGTTTTCCAAGAACTTGAATGCAAGATCAACAGAAACAGTCGCAGAGAAGCAATTCAGGCGGCTATGGCTCTTTCCTTGAGGAACACCAGTAACCCAAGCATGGAGACTCTCGGTGTCAACCAAATGAACATTTCTCTTGGTTCTCTTGCCGGAATACCAGCCGTAGAACTTCTCGCGATCTTTGGCGCGGAACTCATTGTTGTCAACAGAACGAAGGCCGTCATATGCGCCGTAGTACATATTCGCAATGTCTGCAATATCAGACTCCATACGGAACTGATCGTTGAGCATAAAGAAATTCTCAGGGCGGTTATCTTTATTCCGAGCCCGCTCTTGCATTCCACTATGTAGAAAGATATCCTTACCCAGCCATTTCTGAGCCATGGGGGTGTCAGCCATAACAATAGGCGGCAACTGCAGGAAGTCGCCTACAATCACGATGCTACTCTCGGCAAGATAGCTGGCGCACCAGAGCGCAGGAATTGAAGCCATGGATGCCTCGTCCAAAATCACGGTATCAAATTTTCTTTCCCGCAGAGTTTCGCTTAAGTAAGACTTCGCAAGTGTAGCACCAACAATCCTAGCGCTCATAATTGCCTGCTTTTCAAGCTCCTGCATTTTCTCTTTAAGCTCATTTAGCTGTTTGAAGATCTCAACCAGCTGCTGATCTGCATCTTCCTTTTCTTTTTTGATGGCATCCATATTAATAGAAGCCATTTCGACTTCTATTAATGCGAACAGCTTGGATAGCTCGTCAAAGAGGGGAGCGATACCTTCAGAAGTCGGCTTATACAGAAATTTAATGCAAAGAGAAATTTCTTTTTCGAGTTGCTCGGAGCAGGCGTTATTTTCTTTATCGCGCAGTTTCTTTGCCTCAACCAGCTTATCCTGTTCCTGACGTACTTTTCTACCCAACTCACTAAGGACAGCGAACGACGATTTCGCATGGCTCTGCTGCCGTTCAAGTTCACGCACTTCTTCGTACAGCGAATTGTTTCTGGCAGCCAGATCTGGAAGCGTCTTTTGTGCGGCAGAAAGCTCGGTCTGCAGCTTATTCACTTCATTATTCCAGTATTCCGGAGTTATTGAGGGGGTGACTGCACGGATCTGCTCTTGTAAAAGCAATAGGTTTTCAAGTTGCTGAGTATACTCGTGTTTCAGATCATGTTGGCGGTGCAAATTATCCTTTGTACCGGGCAAATCCCTATGAATGCGCTCTAAGGTTGCTTGAGCTTGTGTAACAGCACTCTTTCCAGCAAAAAGTTTTGCGACAGAACTCTTCTTTTCATAATCAGAGATTGTTTGTTGCGCCGAAGTCTGCTGTCTTGTCAAATCATTGATCGAGTTCTGGAGGCGTATGATTTGTGCACTAACCTTGTCAATTTCGCTTTGGAGGAAAGAAACGGACATATACTTTTCTTCTTGGGATTGAAGCTCTGTGTATCTTGCATGCTTCCTGACCTCATCCTGAGCTGTTTGGATTTTCTCTGGGAGCGCAGAAATTGCCTGTTCAAATCTGTCAAATTGACCGTAGACAGTATCGTACTCTCTCTTTTTGGCTTTGAGCGTTTTCGATAGAATCAGGTAGGTCGCATACTCTGGGTGAGCTACCTTTTCTTGTGCCACCGAGATATTTATAGCATCGATTCTGAGCTGAATCTCGGCGATTTCCTTCTCGCGTACAGCGACGCTCTGTAGTGCATTTCTAATCACAACTAGATTACTTTCTTTTAACCAAACGTTCTTCGCAATCAATGGACGGATTTTGTCGATGCGATGCTGTAACTCAGCTTGCTGCTTTTCGAGAGCTGCCTTTTGTTCATACAGTTCTTTTCCTAATACAGCAATATGCTGTGCCAGCAAAACTCGATCAGGCAGTGGCCTTGCAGGGTTACCAATTCTCAAAATCGGGTAATTGGCATCATTGTCCTGATTTGATTTAGAATATGTTTTATCAGCTTTTTCAATTGCACCATCAACTGCCGTATTTGTATGAGATACAACTAAAACGGAGCGATTGTGCTTATACAGTTCGTCGATGATTTGCCCTATAACGGTGGTTTTACCCGTACCGGGCGGGCCCCATATGTAGGTAATATCACTTGAAAGTGCGGATTTGATAGCATCGTTTTGGCTCTGAGTATTGCCATCATCCAGAGTCAATTCGCTATATTCAAATATCCTCTTTGCAGAGTAAACACTGCCGTTAGAAGAAAGCAGGCGACTGCCTACATGATTTTCTTTCTCGGCGTTCTCTTCAATGCACTTGATCAGCCGCTCCATCAGTACTGTGGCGCCATTTTCTAGTCTAGCCTTGCCGATTGTGTCAGGCAGAGGCGTTTTTGTAGAGATTACGATAGAATTCTCTTCGAAGCTTATAACGGTAACATCAAATTGATACTTACCGATCACTAACTTACAGGGCGTATCTGCCGGAAGAGAAGGGACATACTCAACATTAAAGCGATACCACAAGTCGGCACCATGACTTTCGATCTGCCGTCCACCAAAGAGTAGTGAGGAAGACTGGCCGCTCTTTTTGATTTTATCAATTTCCTCTTCGAGCGCGTCTCGAAATTCAGACAAGAATCCTTTTAATTCAATACGATTTTCATCAAATTGATACGGCATAATCTTCCCTCCAACTATTTTTTGGTAAGCTTTTCATCATTCTATATATCTTGTTCAATTCCATTTCCCAGTTGTAGCGGACCAGTTTTGGTCAAATTTTGAAGCAAGCATCGCCACTTCATACGGCTCAGCCAAGAACTCTATTATCGTTCTCAGCACAGTATTGTAATCATCGGTCTTTGTATCAATCTTCCGGCAGAAGGCTTTCCATTTCTTCTGCATAGCGTCATCGCTGCCGAAGGTCATGACCTGTTCAAACTGTTCCACCGTGAACTGATGTCCACGGTTTTCAAATGTCTTTTTCAGTGCCTCTGTTAGCGTTGCGCCATCGAAATTGAACTTGTTTGCAAGGTAATAGAGGTCGTAATAATCCTTCATCCGGCTGGAAAACTCCATCAGGCTGAGAATAGCGTCAAGCTTTTCGGCAACGGTTGTTTCCAGCGAATAGGTATTGACCGTCGGAGCATCGAAATCATCAAGCTGCGTCGGTATCTTTCGTTTTTCCTGCTTCGGGACGATTACGTCGCCAACACCGAAGTCAATACCGAAAGGTGTTTTCGTATTCTTGATTTTTGCCACAAGGGAAGCTCCGGTTCCGGCGTATTTCTTAGCTACAGCAATGGGAGCCACATCTTTGATTTCAAAGGTAATGAAATCATTGCCGGTGTCGGTTGCAATGATCTCTTCCAATATTGCTTTGAGCTGTTCGGTTGTGTTGGGTATCTTCCTGAGAAGAAAATCAACATCGACGGTAACACGGCTGTCAAAAAAAGTAAGGGAGTAGATGAACAATCCGCCTTTCAGCACGAGGTTTTCCGCATATTTGGACTTTTCCAGTCGGCGCAGAAACTCCTCCTGGCAAAAAAAGATGCAGGCAGAGCTGATAGCTCCTGCCTCTTTCCGCCGCTTTATTTTTGAGCCGTGCAAGCACGGATGCAGCCATATCAGCCATTTAGGAGCACCTCCATGACACTCATCATTTTCTTATAAACGCCCATTTCCTTTGCATATTTGGAAAGGTTGGCGAGGTTTTTCTTCTGATCTGCAACATAAGCGTTGATAGCTTTATTGAATATCTCATTATCCAGCTTGGTACGGTATTTGAAACAGTCGCAGACCGTGCGCTCACGGTCATAGACGGGGAGCGTGACACCGTTGAAGGAACCGGTCGTTTTACCGAGGTGGTACATATCATTCTGAACATAATACGCCTTTACCGGCACTTCTTGCTGTATGGCTTTGACCGTTCTGGAATAGGAGCGAGGGACGGTAATCGTCCATTCACGGGGTGCAAAGTCGCTGTAACTGTAATAAAACAGCGCCGATTCAACACATACGATACCCTGTGTCATCAATTTGGAAAGGAGAAGTTCTTCTTTGGGTTCGTCCCCAACAGACAGCTTGTAATATCCTTTCCTGATACGTTCTATATAGCCTTGCTTAAAAAGCGTATAAACATCCTGTTCTTTCAGTCCGGCAGAAATGAAATCTGATTTCTTTGCGATTTCTCCGACGTTATTAAATACTTCGTTTACGATATCGTGCTTACTCAAACTGCCACCTGCTTTCTGCACGCAGTATTTGCATTATGTGTGTCTATATTATAATAGATTGCTTTCATAATTTCAAGAGGTTTCCCACGCTTTTTTAAAATTATGCGTGTAAATATTGAAAAACATATTGCGATTTGGGGCGAAGTACGCTATAATACTCACATATCACTTGTGTATTATCCACGGTGCAACTATTGGAGTTATCACCCCTGATAACGAAATGATAACATATTTAATAATGTCAGTTTTCAAATAGACACAGATTGGAAGCTTGGTTTCATAGGCAGAAACGGTAGAGGCAAAACTACCTTTCTCAATCTTTTGCTTGGTAAATACGAATATATTGGAAACATCTCTGCTTCCGTCCGGTTTGAATACTTTCCGTTTGAAATCGTTGATAAAAGCGTAAAGACCATTGATGTAGTGAACAATGTTTGTTTTGATTATCAAAACTGGGAATCTACAGTACTAGTAACTGAATTATTTACTAAATAGTTGAATATTAACGCAAATTGTAGTATAATGAATTTTATTGTAAACAAAAGTTTTATTATTCCTTGCCCCATTACAAGAAATTCCCACATACATATATTATAGAGCATCTGAACGGAGATTTTTATGGATATAATGATTGAAAAGGTTATAATGTTTGCGATAATTATTGCTATTAGTTTTATAGCAACAAAAATCGGATGGCTTGGGGAAAATGTGCGAGAAGGACTTTCAAGATTCATTATGAAAGTTGCTGCTCCGCTAATGTTATTTACCTCTATCGCAGCGTTGGATTTTGACTCTACACTTATCAGGGAAGCTGCTGCCATAGTTTTAATTTCATTGGTTGTGATTGTATTATTAGTTTTGATTGCCAAAGCCTATGTCCGTTTTGCACGTCTTGACGAAAAGACCAGGGGCGTTCAAATTTCGGTAATGTCGTTTGGAAATGTTGCATTTATAGCTTATCCATTGTTTGAGGCGGTTTTCGGAGTAATAGGTATCTTTTACGGTGCGTTTTATCATATCATCAATGATATTTTCTTTTGGTCTATAGGTGCTGTTAATATTGATTACAAACGATCACAATCGAAAAAAGAGATGATTAAAAAGATTTTTAGCAATAATTTAATTGCAGTTTTACTTGGATTAGCAGCTCTTTTAACACAGTTTCGCCTCCCTGCCATTATCTTCGGAACGCTTGAGAAATTAGGCGGAACAACACTTTACTTATCACTTTCATTTATCGGTGCTACCATGGCAACGGTTGATATTGGCAAGACGTATAAAAAACTTTCAATTTATGTAGCTGTGTTTGTAAAAATGATTATTGTCCCGATAGTAGTTGCTTTTATATTAACGAAGGTGTATTCGTTTGGATTAAGTCGAGTTGCTATAAGCGTTGTCGTTTTGCAAATAGCAATGCCGGTTATGACAGTAATAGCCATTACTGCAAATGAGGTGGGGGCAAATTACAAATACGCATCAGAAGTGGTATTTATGACAACAATTATCAGCCTTGTTACAATGCCGATAATAATGAAAATTACGCAATATTTTTTGATGAACTAACAAAAATATTAATGAACACTATTGAAAGAATCACACACTGAGTGTTCGATGTAGTGTTAATATAAGTAAAGTTGCAAATGGAGAGGAATGATATTTAAATGAAAGCCATAAAAGTAGCGGTAGTTATGGGTAGCGATTCTGATTTTCCGGTAATAGCAAAATGTCTTGGGATTTTAAAGGAATTTAATGTTGAATACGAAGTGTTTGTTATTTCTGCACACCGGACACCAAAACGCGCAGCGCAGTTTGCGTTGAATGCTGAGGAGGAGGGTTTTGGTGTTATAATTGCAGCAGCAGGCAAGGCAGCTCATTTGGCGGGGGTAATTGCTTCATATACAATACTGCCCGTTATAGGTTTACCGATAAGATCATCAACCTTAGACGGTCTTGACTCGTTACTTTCAACCGTTCAAATGCCAAAAGGTGTGCCGGTGGCAACTGTAGCTGTTGACGGGGCGGAAAATGCCGGTCTGCTGGCGGTTGAAATGCTTGCCATATCCGATCGCTCTTTGAAGACTGCGCTTTTTGAATATAGAAACAAAATCTCAAAAGAGGTGGAGGAAAAAGACAGAAAAATCAAAGACGAAGCAAATAATTTGTAATCCGAAATAATACTATTTTTATCATTTGAAATATAGACAAACAAGTTTGTCTATATCGGTCGCAATTAGCGAACGTGCTAATGAAAATAGTAGTATAATAATCTAAAATAGGAAGAGTTGATGGAGTACAGGTGGATAAAAAAATTAAAGAAGAATGCGGAATATTTGGAGTTTATAATTCTTTCGGGCATACTGATGCTGCAAACATAACTTATTACGGGCTGTTTGCTTTACAGCATCGTGGTCAAGAAAGTTGCGGTATTGCTGTTAATGACGACGGAACAATAATATATCATAAGGATATGGGGCTTGTGCCGGACGTCTTTAATGATACTTTATTAAATCATTTAAAGGGTACAGTTGCGGTCGGACACGTTCGTTATTCCACGACCGGCAACGCTAAACGTGAGAATGCTCAGCCGCTTGTTACCAAATACAAAAAAGGCACTTTAACGGTAGCGCATAACGGAAGCCTTATTAATGCTGATGAGTTAAGAAAGGAATTTGAAGATAACGGTGCAATATTTCAAACAACAGGTGATTCGGAAGTTATTGCATATTTAATCGCGCGTGAACGCATAAAATCTCATTCAATTGAAGAGGCGGTTGCACGTAGCATGCCATTTTTAAAAGGTTCTTTTTCGCTTGTTATAATGAGCCCGCGAAAACTTCTGGCAGTGCGCGATCAATGGGGCTTTCGTCCCCTTACAATGGGCAAGACAGATCATTCTTATATATTTGCCTCAGAAACGTGTGCGCTTGATGCTGTGGATGCGGAATTTGTAAGAGATATAAAACCGGGGGAAATAGTATGTATTGATAATAACGGAATTTCAAGCGATGAAAGGCATTGCGGTGGAAAACACAAACTATGTATTTTTGAATACATCTATTTTTCTCGACCGGACAGTGTAGTTGATGGTATAAGCGTTTATGATGCCCGACGCAGGGCAGGTGCTCTGCTTGCTAAGGAACACCCTGTAGATGCGGATATAGTAATTGCAGTCCCCGATTCCGGTACCGATGCGGCAATAGGTTATGCACAACAAAGCGGTATACCCTATGGTATAGGTATAATCAAAAACAGGTATATTGGCAGGACGTTTATTCATCCAACCCAAGAGCAACGTGTTAGGGCAGTCAAAATAAAATTGAACGTACTTAAAGAGACGATAAAAGGAAAGCGTGTTATTATGGTGGATGATTCCATAGTCCGCGGTACCACCTCGCAAAGAATTGTTCAAACAATACGTGATGCAGGAGCAAAAGAAGTTCATTTAAGGGTTAGTTGCCCGCCCTTTTTGTATCCGTGTTATTTCGGTACGGACATCCCCTCGCAAGATGGGCTTATTGCCGTTACACATAATGCAGATGAAATATGTAAAATTATTGGGGCGGACAGCTTAGGTTTTTTAAACAACGAAAGCCTGTTTAAGATATTGGGAGATGATAATATGGATTATTGTGCC
The DNA here is from genome assembly GCA_012511915.1 of Clostridiaceae bacterium. Lineage (GTDB taxonomy): Bacteria > Bacillota > Clostridia > Monoglobales > Firm-18 > JAAZFB01. Next base: position 1,588 of record JAAZFB010000339.1, on the reverse strand, counting down.
GCTTGCTTTACAGGTAATTATCCTATGGAAGTTCCTTTTTATAACGAAGGGGGTAAACAGTGTGAGTGAAAGTTATAAAAAAGCCGGCGTTGATGTACAAGCGGGATATAGGTCTGTTGAACTGATAAAACAGCACATAGATAAGACGAAAATACCGGGTGTTTTATCCGGGATAGGCGGTTTTAACGGGCTTTTTGAGCTTGATATAACAAATTATAAAAATCCGGTTCTTGTGTCGGGTACAGACGGTGTCGGAACAAAACTTAAAATAGCAATGTTTATGGATAAGCACGATACAATAGGTGAAGATTGTGTTGCAATGTGTGTTAATGATATAATATGTAGCGGTGCAAAACCGCTGATTTTTCTTGATTATATAGCGGTGGGGAAAAACATTCCCGAAAAAATATCTGAAATAGTAAAAGGCGTGGCTAACGGTTGTTTACAAGCCGGTTGTGCTTTGGTGGGCGGTGAGACAGCGGAAATGCCCGGCTTTTATGCACCGGATGATTATGATTTGGCAGGATTTGCTGTTGGCGCAGTTGAAAAAAGCAAAATAATAGATTGTTCCAAGCCGAAAGAGGGGGATGTGCTTATCGGTATAAGTTCTTCCGGTCTGCACAGCAACGGTTATTCGCTTGTAAGAAAGGTTTTTAATTTAGACAACTGCCACGATGCGCTTGGATCATATGTTGAGGTGCTTGGATGTACTCTAGGTGAAGAACTTTTGAAACCGACAAAAATATATGTGAAAACTATGTTCAATCTAATAGAAAAATTTGATATTAAAGCAATTTCACATATAACGGGTGGCGGATTTTATGAAAACATTCCTCGCATGTTACCAAAAAATTTAATGGCTAAAATTGACACAAATTCATTTAGCATCCCGCCTATTTTTGAGGTGTTGGCGAACGAAGCCAATATACCTAAAAATGATATGTTCGCCACCTTCAATATGGGTGTGGGCATGGTTTTTGCTGTTTCCGAAAAAGAGGCTGGGCAAGTGTTAACACACCTCCAACAGCAAGGCGAGAAGGCTTTTGCGATTGGCGAACTCATAAGTGGGGATAATGGGGTGGAGTTATGCTGAATATTGCCGTTTTGGTTTCCGGCGGGGGTACAAACCTGCAGGCGCTTATAGATGCAATAGAGCAAGGTACTATTAAGGGTAAAATTTCAATGGTTGTATCAACCAATCGAAATGCCTTTGCATTGGAGCGTGCAAAAAAACACGGCATACCAATAGCGGTTATTGAAAAAAAAGATAATGCGGACTTCCAACAGCGGTTGCTTTCACATCTGAAAAAAAATCATATTGATTTAATTGTACTTGCAGGCTTTATGAGTATTTTGGGCGAAGAAATAATAGATGCGTATCCCAAAAAAATTATCAATGTGCATCCCTCTTTAATTCCTTCGTTTTGCGGACATGGTTATTACGGTTTAAAAGTACATAAAGCGGCACTTGAATATGGTGTTAAGGTTACCGGGGCAACCGTCCATTATGTAAATAAGATTGTTGATGGGGGCGAGATTATTATGCAAAAGGCAGTGGAGGTTTTACCGCAAGATACACCCGAGATAT
>JAAZFB010000338.1 GCA_012511915.1 Clostridiaceae bacterium | reverse complement strand
GACACTGGTCACCCGCAGCACTGCAAAGACATAAAACAAACAACTCATCTCCGAATTTTTCTCTCAGTAAAATTTTAACTTTGCCCCAATAATCTGACGAAATAAAACTCCTATGCTCTACCACCTGGGAAGGGCAGGCAACATTTGCAACGACACCGGTAAGCTTTTTATTTTCATCAAAAACATACAAAAGCTCAATGCCCGAATCATTTCCGCTCTCTAATTCATCAAAATTTGCGCTGTTTGTATCTCCCCACATTTTTGCGGTTTTATCATCATAAACAACCCTGCGGCAATGCCCTACAACCGCACGTCCGAATGCATTCGCATAATACGAATATGTTCTGCTCTGCCATGCGTCAACAATACATTCCGAAATCCTTTCCGACAAAAATACAACTGCTTCCCATGGCTGCATGACAGTGTCATCCGCCACGCTTTCAACGAATTCTTTATCCTCAGGCCAATATCTTCTTAAGCCTTCCAGCGTATTTCCCGACGAAACCTCTTTAGTGTTGTAAAGTAGGGATGTATGTGTATGCGTAGCCGCAAGGATGATTTTATTGATATCAATCTCATTGTTTTTTTCGTAGACTGCATCACGTACGCAGCTCATCAGCTCATCTTTTATGTTGCCTAAATCACAGGAGCAAATAATCAACTGCTCGCCCCCCCTTTCTACTGCCATTGCGGTCACCGTTACCGGAGTTTCGACGTGCTCTGATATTCTTTCAAAAAACTGACCCGCCAGATTCACCTTTTTATCTGGTGTGATGCTTTTTTCAGCCCATCCAATCAATAGCTTTTCCATATTAATCCTCTTTCTCCGTTATGTATTTCGCCGCCCTCTATGAGAATAGAAACGAAATTTGAAGTGGCGATTACCGGCAAAAAACCGTAAGCATTTCCCAAGGTCCTAACGGCGGTAATTCCACTATAAAGTCAGTTCCACACATTTCAAAATCAATTTTTTGCTCTTCAGTATTTGCACCCATAATTTTAAACTCGCTATTTATAGGATTTCTGATTGCCAATTTCAGTTTATCACTCGTTCCGATTGTGCAGCTTAAAAGAGAAACGCTTACAGTTTTTTCGTTTGCATCAACCCTTGGAATTACAACAATTTGTTCATTGCTAATTAATTTAGCCGGAAGAGTGTTATTACAAATATAATCTACGGCATTAATGATTTGATTTCTTTTTTTTGAGTTTATAAGATCATGCCCGAAGCAATACCCAAATACAGCCCACTTGGCTGCGCAATCGCCTCTTGAGTCATATGTACTGACAATCGCGCTTACGGTTCCGATGCTCTCGTTTGTTAAATCATTTAAAAACACTCCCAAAACCTCTGTATTTTTATCGCAATCCAAAATTTTATATATAGTAGGGTCATTTTGATTAATGAAAAATGACTCCTTGCAAAATTCACCGACAAAACTTGTATTAACAGAATGTTCTGCAAACCACTCACTGCCCAAGGCATTGTTAATGGGTTCTATCCGAACGCCGAGATTTTTTTCATATCCACGCTTAATTAATTTAAGGATTGCTTTGCAGTCTGTAACAACAGGAACCATAAACAATTTATTTATATCCTCATCGCTCATGTAATCCACTGTTTCCGAATGCAAAAATAAAACTTTTGCGGCATCTTGGTCATTAGATAACGTTAATCCGACTTTCATCATCTGCGTATCCCAAACGCCCGTCATTTTAATCCATGAAAAAGCTGCCTCACCCTCTGCAAGTTGTTTTTTATATGAATTTTCAGAAGAGTAAATGCCAACACCGCCACATCTAGTTTGCGCATTACAGCGAATCAGGTTATCCCAATACGGTCTGTATTTTGAAAACCACCGCAGCAATTTTTCATCATATTCATCGTTCTCCTGACCACTGTTCAGTGCGGCAAAGGTCAAACCATTACACCCATAGGCGAGATATAATGATGCCTCCTTACAGGTTCCCTCAAAACTCTTTCCAAATGCTACGTTAGGCGTGTTTTCAATTTCAGCATAGTTTTCTGTGACATAATCGGGTAAAACAGAGTTTGCGCAGTTGATCTGCAGTGCTTTTTCAAGCATAGCCATAGGAGTTTTGTCATAATAAAATCCGCCACCCGGACGGCTCTTGATATTTTTACCGCTTGCATGATGTAATGCTTCAAAAATGCAATTGTAATCGCTGCCTAAATAATTGGAAAACCTTCCGTATTGATAAGCCAAGGCACTTTCCGGACTGTCCTCAACAATTGCCTTTGCAATTAATGCGGTAAATTGCTGCATACCTGTTATTATTTGTTTTATGTATCGTTCCCGCCAAATAAGCTCGCCATAGTTAATCTCATATACAAGCTGCTCCCGTGTAAAATGCGTATGATATGCATCATTAAAACGCCGTATGCAATTGCCGCAAAAGCAGCCGATTTCCACAGGCGAGTGATTTGTAGGTCGCAGGTCATCATCAATCCACACCGTTTGCGGCTTAAGCTGCGCATATAGCTTAGTCGTTTCATATATATATTGTTTAAAATATTCACCATAAAAGCAAAAAGAATATCCTGCTATGGTTCCGTCAGGGCCTACCATGTGTTCCGCCTTCGATTCCTCATATATTAAACCACTGCAGTCACGATTGCGAATATACTCTCCATGCCCCAAGGTATTGGAAATTTGCAAGGAAACACGGATGCCGTTTTGCCTAAAAAGCTCTGAAATTTCTTTTAACCCTTCAGCCCACTTTTGATGCGTTTCTATACTCGGATATCCGTAAGGACTGCTAAGCCAAACGGTATCGCATGAACCCGGATTCTTGCGAATTGTTTCAATTAGTCGCAGCGCATTTTCCTTTTCCAAATAACGGACGACATTCAACCTTAAATCAAACATTATTATTTAGCCTCCCATATTATAAGTGCCATATGTATTTTTACTTTTTCCACCTTAACGGCAATATAATCACAGCAAACGACAAACGGAACATCTATCCCTTCCGGTTCCAGTCTTACTCTTTCAACGGCCTTGTCAAACCTATAATACACTGTAATGTTATGGATTTCAGGTATAAAATCATATACATGAACATTTTCGTCAGCATGAGGTCCACTGACGTTGACAAAATTTATTACAGTAACATCGTTTTTTGTCATAAGAGTAACATCAAGAGCTGCTGTACTATCTATTTTTACTTTTTGCTCAGGAAATATCTGGTCAACAATATCTGATATAAAGTCTCTTATGCCCGATGTAGCTCCCTTCAAATATTTTTTTCCTATATCAATATAGACAGCACCGATTGTTCCCGCTCCGACCTTCCTCATTGTCGCAACAACAGTGCTTTCTGAATTGAAATCATTATTATAGTAAGCCCTTGCTATAACTTTTGTTTTATCCTTTGCAGAAAGTTTATCTATATGACTTACAACACCGCTGAGTAAATTACCACTGCTTACCCATAGCTTTGTTGTTTCATTTTCATTTAACTTGGCTTCCGTTCCAAGTTCGTCCAAAAACATTTTGGAAGCTTTATTACCTATTATAAGCAGCTTGCCCCCGTTTCTGACATAATCAATAAGCTGAATGCGAAATCCTTCCTCGAGACAATTCCATTCGGGCAGTATCAGCATAGGGAATCGGTTTATATCATTACCTAGATTATGCTCCATAACAACATCAACACATTTACTGCCGTCTAACAGGCATTGCAGTATACCTTTTAACGGGTCCAAAACACCCTCTCTCCAAGAGCCGAACAATCGCGGATTAGCCTTATAAAACGCATATGAGGATAGTATAAGCCCTATTTGCGGAACAGATTTTGCCTTATGGCAAAATCTTTGCCTCTTGCGACAGAACTTCACAACTTCTTGCACTACACTCATTTGGTATAAGCTGACAGAGCCGTCCCTGTTTTGAGAAAAATACGTTTGATAGCCACCCCCGAGAGATATTATAACAGCCGCTTCTTGCATTAATTGAACTGCTGTTTTTGTTGAATAAACCTCGTCCCCAAACTTGCCTCCGAATCCCCATGACATCAAATCCCAAGGCAATCCCTGATGCATTAGACATCGAGCTTCAAGCCTTGCTTCATTAACGCTGTTGTTTAAGGATATATCACCGGACAAAAAATCCACATCAGCACTAACCTTTTCGGGCATAAAAGAAGAAAATGCCCAGTTACTGCAAATCTGAAAACCCTTGCATGCAAAATGAACCTTATCCACATAATGCCTTAAGTATTTTTTAAATGCTTCTCTGCAAAACTGAGTATATTCATAGAAATATTTTTCACTAATAGCTCTGGGTATCTCTGTAATTCCTTTTTCCTTCTTAAATGCTCTTATTGCTTTTTCGCAATAATCCTGAGCTGTTGCCCAACACTCCCCATCAACCCATACACCGTCTACACAATATTTATTAGCTAATTCAATAAGTTGTGGTATCAACAGATCATCGACATATGGACCGAAAACCGAAGTGTTGTTTTTATCCGGATTTCCATTTTCGTCTATCCGTCCCCAATCAGAGCGCTGTGCAATCGCAGCGGTATCCCAAACACCCGAATAATGCATATACAAGGCGACTCCATGCTTCTTTGTAACGCTACGCCAGATTTTAAGCGCATCTTTTATTATACCGGGCGCAGCATTGCCTACTCTTGTGGGATAACTGCTGTAACCGGGATGCCCTTTGCAATCACATTGAATATAATCGACTGCTGTTTCTTTGATAATTTGCTCAATCATTTCTTTGGTGGTATTTTTACCGATGTTTTTATCGTCGGCTCTTGCATGAAAGTCAAAGTGAATTCCGATATAGCTTTCACTTCGTCTCAATCTTTTCTTTTCCATTAATAAATCCTCTCCGTTGGTATTGATTATCGTTTTTAATATTTCTATTCCTTAATTGCTCCTATTGTTATCCCCTTTACAAAATATTTTTGGAAAAACGGAAAAACAACTAAAATCGGACCGGCGGCAAGCACACACATAGCCATTCTGACATTTAACGTAGGTATTACCGCTATCTGGTCGAGTTGAAGACTTCTTGCCTCCTCGGTGTTTAAAAACGTCTGACGACACCTTGATTAAAAGAAGAGATTCATGCTTTTACTGGAGTTTACTTACCGTTGTTTTGGGTTATTGGGGTTACAAAGCTATTTAAATATTGTTAAACCGCGTATACTGCTGATTACTAAGTTTTCAATATTAAACAACACATTTTTGGCTCAATTAATTCTTACTCAACCCAATCATAAATATTTTACAGGAATTATCATATCATCATCTTTTAAGGTAGGACTAAAAAATTATTTATATCTTATATCTGTACCTATAAATCCTGTTGTTTTAAAACTCCGGTAATTATGTCGCACAATGTAATCAATATAAGAATCAACCATTTTTGCAGTTAAAAGATACCCACTTGGACTCATATGACCATATAAAAAGAATTTGTCTTTAAATTCATCATCATAAATCGGTCCATATTTATATAAATCTATTACATATGAATTGTCAAAATAATCTGATATAG
>JAAZFB010000337.1 GCA_012511915.1 Clostridiaceae bacterium | reverse complement strand
TATAATACAAAAGAAAGCGTGCGTGGGATAGGTGTTGCTGTCATGATAAGGTGGTGAGGTGCGTTCCCTTTTTGCGTAAGGTCGTACCGCTGCTTAACCCCAAAACGGTGCTGTTCGTCGGTAACTACAAGGCAAAGATTATTAAAAACTACGCCTTTTTGTATAAGGGCGTGTGTTCCGATTACAATATCGGTTGAACCGCTTTTTATATCATCGTACACCTTTTGCTTTTGTTTTGCACTAAGGCTGCCTGTAAGCAGGGCAATATTAACAGCCATGTTGGAGAGAGAAGAGGTTTTCGATTGGTAATGTTGATTAGCAATTATTTCTGTGGGTGCCATCATTGCACATTGCGCGCCGCTTTTGACCGCCGCAAGCATGGCAATCGCGGCAACTACAGTTTTGCCGCTGCCTACATCGCCTTGGACAAGGCGGTTCATTACTCGGGGCTTTTTAATATCGGATAAAATTTCGTCAATTACGCGTTTTTGTGCCTGTGTTAGGGGAAATGGCAATGTTTTTATAAACGAACTGATTGTTTGTGTTTCGCCAAGAGGTGTTGCGTTCTGCGACTGACGGTGTTGTTTGGTTAGCCTTAGCCCAAGCTGCAATAAAAAAAGCTCTTCAAAGGCAAGCCTGGTTCGGGCAAATTTGAACTTTTCAAAGTTTTCGGGGAAATGGATATTTTTCAGAGCATAGTAAATGCCGCAAAGTTTATAATGTTCTCTAAGGCTGTCTGAGAAAATTTCCGGCATATTCTTTGCGTAGTCGATGCAGTTTGCCATTGTTTGGCGGAAAAGGTTTTGCGTTATTCCGCTTGTCAGCGAATAAATCGGTTCGATTTTATTATCTTTAACAATAAGCGGGCTACTCATTTCAAGACGCCCGTTTCTTGAATAGACTTTGCCATAGTATATGTATTCTGCCGATTTATTAAAACTTTTTACCAACCAGTTTTGATTAAACCATGTTATAAATACAATTCCGCTTCCGTCGGTAACAGACACCTTTTGATATGACATACCGCGCCTGATATATCTTGCCTTAAGGGCGGTGCAGGCGGTGGCTTTAATGCAAATTTTTTCGCCGTCGGATATGTCTGATATTTTCTTTATAATTGTTCTGTCTTCATAGTTTCGGGGAAAGTAATACAACATGTCATAAACCGTTTGTATGCCAAGTTTATTAAATACTTTTTTTCGTTGTGGACCAATCCCCTTTACATCGCCTATCTCATTAAAAAGCATGGTATTTTACTCCACCGATACTATATAATGGTAAATTGGCTGTCCGCCACTATGCAGTAAAACATCGCAGTTAGGGTATAATCTCCTAATATTTTCAGCAAGTTGGTTTGCGGCATCTTCTGTAATGTCATTGCCGAAGAAGATTGTTATTACAACACAATCATCATCTGCAAGTGTTTGGATGATTTGCATAGCAACTTCATTCGGCTCGTTTCCAATTATAGAAATATCATTTTCGCTTAAGCCGATTATATCCCCCTGCTTTATTTCCAATCCGTTAACGGACGAGGCACGCACAGCGTTTGTTACCTGTCCTGTTTTTATACCGGACAGCGCCTGCGTCATTTCAGTTTTGTTATGCTCTGCATCAGCGTTTTCTTCAAACATCAGTAACGCACCTATTCCCTGAGGGATTGTTTTTGACGGGATTACAATTACATTTTTATCGCTTATGTCGGCAGCCTGTTGTGCCGCTAAAATTATATTTTTATTATTGGGCAATACAAAAATATTTTCGGCATTGACCGTTTCGATTGAACTGAGTATATCTTCGGTGCTGGGGTTCATGCTTTGCCCGCCTTTTACAATGCTGTCTGCACCTATGTCGATAAAGATTTGTTCGAAACCCTCGCCTGATGCTACTGCAATAATGCCGGATTTTTTTGGGGGAGCAGTTCTTATTGTTTCGTTGTGTTGTTTTTTCATGTTATCTATTTTTATGTCTGATAATTCACCGATTTTAGTAGCCTGTTCTATAACGTGACCCGGGCGGTTGGTATGCACATGGACTTTGACAATTTCGCCATCCTCAATTACAAGCATACTGTCACCTATACGCTCAAGCCCTGCGCGAAATGATTGGACACTGTAGTTTAAAGATTTTTTTGTTATTATAAATTCCGTACAATAAATGAACTTTATTTTATCCGGGTCCGCGTGCTCAACCACAGCAGACGGCGGAGCCTGTTGTGCTGTTTCCAAAACGTCAATTTCTTGCCCTTTTAGGGCTGCTACAAAGCCTTCTATTATTACAACAACGCCCATGCCGCCTGCATCTACTACACCGGCTTGTTTAAGCACAGGCAACATATCCGGAGTTTTGTCAAGGGTTCGCTTTGCAACATCTAAAAGCGATTCGACAAATGTTGTTATATCGTCAAATTCACCGACAGAGCTAACGGCATATTCGGCTGTTTCCCTTGCAACGGTGAGCATGGTGCCTTCGGTCGGTTTCATTACCGCCTTATATGCCGTATCGCTTGCAGTTTTGACTGCGTTTGCAAATGCGTTGATATCAGCTTTTGATTGCCCTGCAACGCCTTTTGCAAAACCACGAAAAAGCTGTGACAGTATAACACCGCTGTTACCCCTTGCACCTCTCAACGAGGCGGACGCAACACTGTCTGCAACTTTTGATAGGTTACTGCCGTTTTGCGACATAACTTCTCGTGCTGCCGCTGAAATTGTCATCGACATATTCGTTCCTGTATCGCCATCGGGTACCGGAAAGACATTCATATCATCAACTGTTTTTTTGTAATTGCTAAGATTATTTGCCGCATTAATAATTGCGCTTTTTAGCAAAACGCCGTCTATTTGGCTTGGCAACTTAAGCCCCCTCCTCGTATTAGTCGACTCTCACACTTTCTACATGTACATTTACTTGTTTTACAATAAAGCCGGTTGCGTTTTCTACATTATATTTTACGCTCTCTATTATGCTGTTAGATGCAACTTTAATGTTAACCCCATATTCTACAAC
>JAAZFB010000336.1 GCA_012511915.1 Clostridiaceae bacterium | reverse complement strand
GTATTTGCGCTTATACAGTCTAAGCTTTCCACCGGCTAGGAGTATACATTCGGTGCTAATCCAACCGATGTAGTATTAATAAGTATATCACAATCTTGCGGGTCGAATTTATCAATCGGCATTGCAACAACATTTTTAAACTTTTGGGCAATTTGCTGTGCCTTACTAATAGTACGATTATACACAAAAACGCTCTTTGCCCCTTCCTGTAAAACAGCATACACAATTGCAGGGGTTGAACCGCCTGCGCCCAATATTTTAACACGACTGCCCGCAACTGCTGTTTCGTTTGATTTAAGCATCATTATAAAACCGTCTGCATCAGTATTATAACCTATCCATTTGCCATCATGTTCTACAACTGTGTTGACAGAACCAATAGTTTGGGCAATGTCGGATATTTCATCCAAAAAAGGCATAATAGCCTGCTTAAAGGGCACTGTAACGTTAAATCCCTTTACATCAATTTTTCTGAATTTCGAAATAATTTGCCCAAGCTTATGTTGTTCTATAGGGAAAAGCAAATACCTTGCATTTATATTGTAATATGAATATACTTGCTCATGCAGTATGGGTGATTTGCTATGTGCTAACGGATTTCCAATAAGACAATAAGTTTCGACTTTATTGTGTTTAATAACCCGCTTTTCAAACAGCCTTTTGAGTTTAACACTCGCCCCCTCATCCGGTGAGATTGGCATAACTAAAACAGACATTACACCTGCATTATTTGCACCCCATATATCGGTAAAGACTTGATCGCCTATCAAGCACATCTCGTTACAGCTTACACAGAATTTTCGTGCCGTTTTAATAAAATGATAAGCCAATGGCTTCAATGCCCTATGCACGGTATGTAAATTTAATTTTTCATTAAATAGATTTATCCTTCTTTTTGAATTGTTTGAAAAAAGAACAACAATAAAACCGTCTGATTTAACTGTTTTAATCCAACTTATAACAGAATCGGTCGGCATCGTTTGTCGTGGTGAAACTAATGTATTGTCAATGTCCAACAAAATTAGTTTAATTCCTTTTTCCTTTAACAACTGCATGTCTATAGCATATATGCTGTTAGCATACTCAGTCGGAGTAAATATCTTCAATCATGCACCACCTTAAAGTATATACTAAATCGCAATTAATGAATTTTTTCTAACGCGAATTAGTATTATTATAGCATGTATTTGTGTACATGACAATATTATCGAGGCATAATACTAATCCTCAATTAAAAAACAAAAAAACTTGTCTTTTAATTGAGGATTAGTATAAAAAGCAGCTCGATTTATAAAAATTTTATAACATTGAATATAACCGATATATAAATACTGCCGTTTCGGCTCTTGTTGCATTTTGCACAGGGTTAATCATATTATTATTACCCTTAATCAAATCATTTTTTATCAATACTGCGATTGGCTGTTTTGCATAATCTGCTATTAATAAATTATCATTATATTTATACAAAGGAGCCAAATCTTCATCATCTAGTATATTGTCTTTTATTATTCTATATGTAATGCTAAACATATCCTGCCTTGTGATTGGTTCCTCAGGATTGAAAATATTGTTTCCAATCCCACTTATATAACCCATTTTTTTTGCAGCACCTATTTCATAGTAATAATATGCGTCTTCTTTAACATCAACAAAATTATCCGTTATATCTTCTTGTATCCCTAACATTCGTATCAAAAGCACCATAAAATCAGCTCTCGTAATTGGCAGAGAGGGACTAAAGGTTGTTTGTGACGTTCCTCTTATTATTCCCTTTTCAACTAAATATTCAATTTCTGTTAATGCCCACGGATATTCACTTATATCACTAAAACTAATTGTGATTTGTTGCTGTTGCTGAGTGTCCAAGTCTTTTTCTTGCGCATTTGGCGTTTGTGTGTATCGCCTTATACCTGAAGTTGAAGGTACTGAGCCGACATCTGAATCCATTGTACTCTCTTCATTTGTCTTGGATTTAATTGCAACTACACCGTTAAGGCTTTCTACACTTATAGTATTCTCATCAAAATCATAAAATTCAATATTATTTACTTTAACCTCTGCTTCTCCCTCTGTAGCAATAATCTTAAATTTTAGTTTACACAACACCCCTTCTTCTACAATGGATGTTGTTGTCATGAAAGTTGCTTTTATTGTATCGGATTTATAGTTTTCATTAAACTGAGGCATTGCCTTTGCAATTACGTCGCCTGCTTCACAGGCTATCAGTTCTAAGCTATTACTATCATAGGTAATGTAAAATGTACCTACGCAAACATTTGAATTAGCTGACAACCTTATATCAACACTAATCTCCTCTCCCGATATGCCGGAATAATCATCCATACTTATTGCTGTAACTTCTTTGGAAATTGAAATAGTGTTCGGCAGTACTGATAATATAAGCACCAACAATAAGATTAATATTTTGTGTTTCATATTTGCCCCTCATAATAAGCAGATAATGGTTTCATTGTCAAATAACTGTCCCATATAAATATTTTATATGTCAGTATGCTTTTTGTTGTGGTATATACAAACTCCAAATTTTTTGATGAATTATTTGCTAAATTATCAATGTTCAAATTAACAATTTCTACCGACTTGTTATTAACATCATATAGCGTCAAAACTGCTATCGCCGATGCAACTTCTATACCTGTATTGTTTTCAATAGTCGCCGATATGGTTTTGTTATAATTATTAGCTTCTACTTCTTTTATAGTTAATAATTCGCTTGTATTATTAATACTTCCGGTATAGACTTCTGATACTGGTTTCATTGTCAAATAACTTTCCCATATAAATATTTTATATGTCAGTATGCTTTTTGTTGTGGTATATACAAATTCCAAATTATTTGATGAATTATCAGCTAAGCTCTCAATATTCAAATTAACTATTTCTACCGATTTGTCATTAACATCATATAGTGTCAAAACTGCTATCGCCGATGTGACCCCAATACCTGTATTGTTTTCAATAGTCGCCGATATAATTTTGTTCTGCTCATTTACCACAATATCTGTTATATCAAGTAATTGGTAGGCTGTTATAAAACTACTTGCGGCACTTGAATTAGATTTAAAGCTTATGCTGGTGGCTTTTATTCTTGCATAAAAAGTATAAGTTTGATTCGGTAATAAGCCTGTAAATATAGGACTTGTCTGCCAAGCACCGTCATTACACCTGTACTCAGCCCCGGGTATTGTGTTAAGTGTTATATCAGTAGAGGTAGCACTCTGCATTGTCGGGGCTACCGGTGCTGAAGGACGCGGAGGAACTAAAAATGTCAACGGTATACCCCTGTTATAGTTTTCATTTTCCTTATAGCTTATATAAATTATAGATATATTGGTTTTCGGAGTAATAATACCATTTGACAATACCCAAGTCCCACTGAAATCAGCTGCTAAATTCGCTTCCAAATTTGAGCCAAAAGAAATTTTTTCATTAATATAGTCTATTGCTATCTCTGAAACATCAGGACTTGCTTGATCTGCCTTATTAATTGTCAATATTGCATTTAATACTATGGGAGCAATAACAGCATAATCATAATTGAAAGTAATGGTTGCGGTTGAATTGTATAACCCTGCGTTTGTTTTGAAATTATCAGCATAAATCACACTTGCACCATCAGGAAGTCCTCCTGAGATGAACATTGTTTTTTGAGTTCCGTCATAGGTATATGTTTGATTATTGTATGATACAGCGCTCTTGTTTTTTATTGCAATGTCCAAATTATAAACGCTGCACTCGATTGGAATCGCGTTATTATTCCCCGCAACCAAGTCTGTTATTGTTAATGTTGTTTTCTCTATTAAAGCAGCTGTTCCCTTTGCCTTAAATGTCAAACTAAATAATGTACCATTGCTGATGGGAGAAGCATTCAAAGCATTGAAACTTATCACTCCTGGCTGGGGATTTGACAAATTTGAGCTTCCAAGGCCGCCCGTTGCTTCTCCGGTAACATATTGTAACTTTTGTTCATCATATCCAATATCAAATTCAATTCCGTAGATATCAGAATTGTTTCCCAATACGAAATCAATCACAATATTGCTGTCTACATCAACAACATTAGTTGTGCGAGGAACTATATTAATGCTTGGTTGTTCTAAAGCACCTGCAGTACACCATATACTGCATAACACTCCGATAATAATTAAAAAGCGTTTAGTTTTCTGCATATCATTGCTCCTCACTATAAAACAATGAATATCTTTGTATAAGCAGCGCATCCAGGATATTTATCTTACCATCCTTATTGGCATCCGCAGATTGTATCTGTGGTTGGGTGAATTCCTGAAGACTAGCCATGTATTTAAGTATCTTAAAGGCATCTAACATGTCAATCTTATCAGCCAAATTCACGTTACCATCATATAAAGGTGTAGGAATCAGCTCCAATACCAGCACATCACTGTTGTAATAACCATCTTTTACTGCAATTACTTTTACTGTGTTGATATTTTTATCTATTGTAATAGCGCCCTCATATCTATTTGAGTTAATCGTAGGCTCCTGTCCATCCACTGTGTAATAAATCTGTGCCCCTTGGGTTGAGGTTGACAATACCAAATCCTTTGAAATTATGCATAACCCGGACGAAACATTTGCATAAGGCTTTGCAACTTTTTGTCTGATTTCCATAATTGCAGTTTTCGTACCTATGTATTGCTCTGAAGTTATTGTAACTGTAACACTATAACTTCCAATATCCTTTGGCGGTATATTGGTTTTCGTATATACTGTTCCATTAATGCCCTCATATTCTGTAATATATCCTATACCATTCGTGTTAATAGTAGGCAGAATATCAGATCCAGTATAGGGTTTTTCTAAATCACTTATAATTATGCTGTTACTGATATCCTCTTTCAACACAATATCAATATTGAGGGTAACATTATCTTGGGTAACACTAACCTTCCCCGCTTTTGTAATATACATCTGCTTAACAATACTGTAATCATAGGTACCTTTCGGCAGCATAACGGCGGCTGCCCCATTTACATCGGTATAAATCGTCTGTTCGTTTACAGTAATTGCTACATCTCCAACTTTGTTTTGACCACTTGACACATTAAATGTTATCTCCTGTTGAATGCTCTCGTCTCCTTGAAGTATTATCTCCTTGCTTACAACATTACCATCTACCTTGATACTTCCCTGTTGTGTAATGTATCCGTCTTATGAAACTGTATAGTTGTAGCTGCCGTTTTGCCTGGAGAATACTGTTTGCCCTTTTAAATCCGTATACATTTGAGTTGTGTCAAAGATGATGTCTGCATCTGTAACTGTGACTCCCCCATTATCCTTAACCGTAAATAATACTGTAAAGCTTGCATCTGTATTTGTCTCAATTGTTACGCCTACTGATTGATCACTGTTATTTATTGTTACGCTTCCCTTAATAGTTCTGTAACCGTTCTTAGATACAGTATAGGAATAGGTATTATTTTGCAGGAGTATTTCAGCATTGCCCTCAGCATTTGTAATGATTCTGATGCCGTTTATTTCGATAGCGGCGTCTGCAACAGCAATTTCGTTCGTTTCTATATTAAATACCAACATATACCCTTTTGTCAGCGAAATATTAATGTTATTGTTGCCTGCTGAAATAAATGCGCTCCCTTCTTTTATAATAAAACCTTCTTTTTCAACTCTATACCCATATTCCCCACTGTTAAGAGGAACTACCGCTGTGCCTTGGGCATCGGTGTAAACAATTACATTGTCTATAATCACCCTTGCATTTTCAATTGCATTTACACCGTCATCTACTGTAATATGCGTATCAACGCTCGAACCAATGTTAAATGAATATTCAAAAACTTGAATTAAGCCAATTTCATTTTGGGCTGTTATACTTACCCTCTGGTTACCGATAGGCAACAGGTTTTGCATTCTTGCTTCGTAATGCTTTGTTTCATTGTTATAAAGCACATCCGCAACAAGATTATTAATCGAAACTATCGGTAAGCTCTCGCTCAATCTGCTTTGTGCATCATACACATCAAATATTACAGTATCTACTACGCTATCTGTTACATAGTCCGGTATTGGTGTGATTATTGTAATTTCCGGCGGTGTAGTATCATAGCTCATTATTGTGATTGGATGTGCCTGCGTTGCATCGCTGAAAACACCACTGTCAGAAACAGCTTTTGAATAAATCCATGCCGCGCTGCCCAAGTGATAGCCTTCGTTATCAACTGCAAATTCTGCCGTATATTCTCCTTCTTCATTAGCAACTACTATAGCCTTAATTACCCCTTCTTGCTGAACATCATCGGTAATATATACTACGACTCTTTCATTGCGTACACCATATCCGCTTACTGTAACCATATTTTGTGCTTCATCATTAGTTTCAACCGAATTAATTATAGGCGAAACCGGTGCAGCATTCATAATTTTAACTTTCACAGGCAATTGATATGAATAACTTAAGTCTTCCTCTTGCTGCCACGGATAAGGACTGTTTTCAATATCAAAATTATTTGCATTCAAGTTAATTAATATATTCCCCTCATATTCTCCATCAATAACACCATCTTGAGGATAGATATTAACCACCAGTCTTCTACCCGTTCCATTTCCTATAGTAAAGCTTTGCGGCAGTGCAGTTTTTGTTACATCCCCGAGGTTTGTAATCACAATATCTGATGAATTTATCTTTATTTCAGTGCTGCCTTTTAATACTAAATCACTGACGGATATATTGACATCTGTCAAATCTTCTCTAAGCCCTGTTTCGTAAATAGATATCGGTATAGTTGCTTTAAGGTTTTGGGTGTTGCTTTCATCTACAATGCTTGTTGCAATTATATTGGTGTTTTCAGTATAAATACCTGCTATAGCACCGTTATAAGGTGCTTCAACAGCCAACAGCGAAAATTCTTGTTCCTCATCACCGTTGTTTGTAACCTCAATAGTATAGCTTGATGATAAACCACCGTTTATCATTACGAAATCATTTGGATTAATCAGAGAAGTTGTAGTTTGGATTTGTCCTTGGGCATCTCTGACTGTAAACATAATATCACTTTGCTCTGCTAATCCTGCACAAAGTATTCTAAGAGAATTATTTTCAGCATTTGTTAAAATTGTCGCTGTCTTGGTTTCATTGACATTTATTAATCCTCCCAATGGCTGCATTGCATTAACACTATCCCTTATATTTGCCAAAGCATTTTGAGAGTTTGCGTTAAAGTATGCTATATAAGGTCCGCTTGATGTTGCAATGGTCATTGTTTCAGCTTCTGCTGCCGTAAAGGTAACAATAGCCATATAGCCTGCACTGTCCCTTAAAACATTGTGAGGTACAAGTACGCTTGCTGTGAACTCTTTAATCTCACCCGGCTTCAAGCTCGCACTTTCAATGCTTTCAGTGTTAATAAGCCCGTAACTGTCATAAATCTCAATAACCGGTGATACAATAACTTCTCCTGTATAGTCATTTTTTAATGAAATAACAACATTTGTATACCCTTCGGTTTGTCCGTTTTCTAACACAACATCGGTTGCCTGCATTGTTACGAGTGACAGCGGCAGCGGCGGGTCAACTTTTCTCCATCTATCCATTGTAGTAAATACATTGTTTACACTCTTTGCAATATTGGTTTCTTTATTGAGCATTACGGATGTATTTACCCCGAGGTCTGCCATGCCCATTGCAACATAGGATAGAACTTGATCATCAAGCATATCCAAAGATCTAGTGTATTCCGATGTATCCATCAATACTCAAGCCACGTTCGTTGAACTTACTATTGCCGCCATTGCAGGGGAGGCTCCAAACATGCTTGTCAATCCCCCAACAACCTTGGCACCTGTTTCATAGTGCTTAACCATATTGAGCAAATGTCTGTCTGCAATATAGTTATAACCTTCTGCTAAAAGATGATCCAAATTAATTTGAGTTTTATAGATATCACCCATTTTAATTTCATTTGAAATCAAGTCCATACCATTTGTTTCGTATATCCACATATGTCTGTACTTGCCAAGCTTGTTAATCGGAATATTAGTTGTAACCCCGTTTGTGTTATAAGTGTACATTGCCAGCAGTTGATTATTTAACCCTTTAAGATACGCTGTCAACTGTTTTGCAGGATAATATGCAGTCATTTCTTTACCGTTTAAATAACTTTGCAGTAATTGCTTTGTTTGATTAATATCAAACTCAACACCTTTTAACATTGCGTAAACATTCTTTTTAGAGGTTGCAGAATTAAGTGCAGCTGTTATACCGGCTCTATACTCAGATTTACCACTTAGTATTGTCTTTCTAAGGTTTTTATCGTAAGCTTCCTGGTCAATAACAGAAAATCCATGAATTTTGAGTGCCTCTTTTATTGCGTATATATCCTTAACTGTCTGTGTGTCATTAGTTGGATAATTGGCAACAAACTCATCAATAAACCATCCATACTTACTTTGGACATCTGTATTTGTATAGAATACTGTTTCCAAAACCTTAACTGCAATCTCTGACGCCGACAGATCTGGTGTTGTTTTAATTACTTGTGTAAGTCCACCCAAATTCTTAACCATTTCCGGTGTTGTATTTACAATGTTGTCAAGCTGCGAAACATCCATCAAACTGCTGAAGCTCTTTTTAAGTTGATCATACACATCCAGAACACTTGTAACCATGGTCTTTATTGCTGTATAACCACCCTTTAAGGCTTCATATTTTTCTAATACTCCGGCAGCTTTGTTATAGCCTATATTTTCAAGTATTTCAATTTCCAGGCTCTTTTCTTCCGATTTATCTTCCGACTCATCATCATCTTCTTCATCATCTTCTTCATCTTCATTTGCTAATGTTGCATCAACACTATTTGCAATGGTTTTGATTGCAGCAGCCGAATTCTCTATTAGCTTAACCTTGCTTTCAACCTTGTCGATAGACTGTATCAAATCATAATTGATAGCAACATTTTGCATTTGTGTCTTAACTGCTGCTTCGAGTGAATCAACATAATCAAAAGCCTTTTGCTTTACTGTTTCACCTAAACCTGTTTCATAAACTTCTTTCGCATTTTCAATTGAAGTGATAATATCACTTACAACACCGCCAGCGGAGTCTTTAATGGTCTTCGCCTCTTCAAAAAGCGTCTTTGCCTTTTTAAAATCTTCGAGCGCTTGCGCTGATAATTCACTTCTCCTAGTGGCTTCAGTAGTTTTAACTGCCTGATCAATAAGTTTAGTGCTATTTTCAAGAAGTTTTTTGGCATTAGTCATTTTTTCGTCATATGCTTTGTAAACAGAGCCGAATTTTACTGTTGAAGCATAATCTTTTAAGGATTGTTGATATTCCTCTATTTTTTCGGATGTTTTCACAATATCTTTTGTGAGTGCGGTTACAACCTTACCATAATCCATGTTCTTAATCAAACCGTCTACCGCATCATCAAGCTCGCCCTTTGCCCTATTCATTATTATCTGACTAATACTGATTTTTTCCATTTGCTCAATTGAAAGAGATTTTTCAGATGTCAATTTTACTTGGCTTTTTCCTAGTTCTGCATAATTCTTCGTGAAAAATTTTGGTATATCGGCCATCTTTTTAAGTACAGATGCAAGGGCTATTAAATTTCCAATCATATCATATGACTTTGAAATACCAACAGCACCTGTCAACTGTCGTGCATAATCCCAATTATCAAGAACTGATCTTGCAAACTCAGAGGCTGTCTTATCGGCTACATTTTCAATGTTTATCTTCAATTTATCAAGTTCACCAAGCATTTCTGCAACCATTGCTTTAGTGTCATCCTGGTTCATAACCTCTAACGCCATAGGTGAAACTACCATACCTACATTTATACTACTCTTAACAGGCATTGCAGGCATAGCCGCAAGTCGACCCAATGATGCCATTTGTGCATTAGTAATGTTACCTAAAGGCACCAAATCAAATTCTGCTGTAACGGTAGCGCCTGCAGGTATTATCCCAATTTGAATAGTATCGTAGTTTTGGCCTGTTGCGTTCTTTCCGTTACATCTCCCGCCGACAACTCTAAAGTTGAAACCGATATTTGGAATTACAGGCTTGTTAATATAAACGCCTCTTGCTTCACCCTCACCCAAATTAGAAATTACCGCCTTTAATTTATATGCACCGTTATCAGGCCCTTCAAATGAATAACTTACAAAGAGTTTAGGCTTAGGTAATACCTTATATTCTTTTGGTGTTGTACTAAAGTAATGAATTTGTCCGTCGACTTCAAAACTACCCTCAATTCGTGCAAATACTTTACTTATATTAGTACTGTTGAATATATCAGCGAACTCGTTGTCGCTATTTTTAAATTGTGAATAAATATCGTTTATTTCATCTAATTTCAAGCTGTATTCAAGGGTTAGTTTCTCTCCCGTCGGAAGTGTACCGTTGGTTATACCGTCGTTAACCTCATTATAATTACTCAATCCTTCTACATTAAATGCCAAATTCGGATACAACACATTCCCACCGGTTAAAAGATTTCCGTTTTCATCATACCCGGCATCAGAGATAACCAAGCGAGCTTCAATGTTTTCCATCGAATGAAGCTTTGAAGGATTAGTAAGGTTGAATTTTACATTTGTTATCTGTTCTGCAAAGCCCATATCATTGGCAAAACCGAAGTCAGAAATTGCTCCGTCAAATTCTTCAGGCACATTAGGCTTATCCATTCCTATACTCTTTAAGAAACCGGCGCTGTAAGACATCTTTGACACATTGCCAACACTTGGTTGGAATAATGGTTCAACCTTAATTTTCTGCTCTTTATCCGGATGTATATCATAAATATCACTATACTGCTGTGCGTTCATTTGCTCGGAGGGATCGTCATAATTTTGTGAAACGCCCGCATTAACATAGTATTGCGGAGGTATATATCTCAAACGAACCGGTACTATTGTTTCGAGTTGTTGTCCGCTACCTTGTATTTCGCCTCTGAACAGGAGTTTAAAATCAAACTCATACACTTCATCTCCAAAGTATTTGGGTACTCTGTTTGATGGTGTATAATAGCCTCCGTCAGGATATGTCATCACTCTGTATATTCCGGTGTTTGTAGTTGCGTTGAAGCTTATTTCAACCATATTTCCACTACCGGCAGGATCATTTGCCGAAATATAGCCATCAATCATGTCTCTCGTTACATCTGACGGAAATACTACTTTGTATTCCCCTGCATTTTGTGTTTCTGACACCTCTGCTTCTAAGAAGAACTTATTAATATCTGCTTCCCATATAATATCGGTAATTTCTCCTTCATTCAAGACATTAATAGTTTTAACAGGCGTTACTCCTGTATCTGCTTTAAGCATTAAGGTATTTTCTTCGATTCTATCGTCAATATCTATAAATTGTACTGTTAAATTTTCAAGTTTTGTGTTGTTGGAAGGATTTTTAATTGATATTTTGTTCTTAAGCATACCTAATGCGTAATATAACTCTTTTTCATCAGCCGGGAAATTAGGCAGTATCTGCGGATCCGTGCTTTCTGCTAAAAGTTTTGCATTAAATACTACTGCATCATAATCCATAGTGCTGATTGAATTTTCCCTGCTTGTGTCTATGGTATCCTCATCATAATCAATTACAAACAACTGTCTTTGAAGATTAACTACTTGGGGTACAGGGTTAATAATTGCCGGAATTTCAATGGTAGTCTCAAGCGTTGTGTGATAATCTGCCTCAACCCTAATTATATAGCTTGATGCCGGTATATTTTCAAATCGTATTCTTCCGTCAACGTCCGTTACGGCCTTTATCTTTATAGCATCCGTATCATTATCAACTGTGCTGAGTGTTACATTTGCATTTGCAAGCGGAGTTTGATTATTATCCCTTATTTCAAATACGCAAGTAGCAACTCTTTCATCCCCTACACCAATCTTAATGGGTATTTTAAGCTCACCGGCATTTGAATTTAATGTAATCTCGCCCTCATATACACCGGCTTTTACAATGTCACTCGGTGAGACAGCAACCACAATTGATGCCCTTCCACCGTCTGCCCTTATACTGTAGCCCTTATTTACAGGCATAATATCTGCAAATTCAGTTTCAGATATAACGATAAACGGTATATTTTCAGGTGTAATAACTGTAAGGCCCTTAATAGGAGCTGTCCCTTTGTTAGTTACTTGTATTACGGAAGTCTTAACCTCCCCTTGTCGCAATGACATTGCAATATTATCTTTTGTTAACATTTCATTCTCGGGCTCATCCCCACCAAGTATATTTATAGAATACAAGGCTATAGCTTCTTCTACCGTTACACTAACGGGAAGTAGTGTTTCGTTGTTCCCATTGTATACCCTAATATTAATAGTGTAGGTATCTACCGCAACACTTTCATTCGCTGAAAGCTTAATGATAAATTCTCTGCTTTGGGAGGCTTGCAATGTTTCGTTTGCAATGCCTTTTTCATAACTTACACTCATGCCGGCCGGCAGGTCAATTACAGTTATATTAACACCTGCTTCATCAACTACCCCTAAATTGGTAACGACACCTGCTAAATTAACATCATAACCTTGTGTCAGGGTTACTTTATTATTTAATCCTATATAAAAACCATCTATATAGAATACTTTTGATTGTGTTGTTTTCCTCAAACCGTCAACCGTAGCCAATGCCTTCAAGGAATACGCCCCTCCACAATCGTCCGCTAAGTTGAATGTATGCTCATACAATCCGTTTGCAGCTGTCTTGACATTGTATCTGAGTTCTTCTTCCCCGACAACTATAATAGTTACATCTGCATTTGTAACTGGCAGACCCATGTAATTTTTAACTGCTCCGCTTACCGTAATAGACTCTCCGACAGCATAGCTTATACCGTCCTGGTTATCTAAAGTAACTACAAAATCATCACTGAATTTAATAATATCTACTGTACTGCTAATAACTCCACTATACTCTGCCGTTGTCCTGATGGTGTAATTCCCCTTTTGAGGTGACGGAATCTGAATGCTGCTAATATATCCTCCCCTTACGCTCTGGTAATTTGTTACAGTTTGTTCCCAGACGTTTTGATTAGGAATGTTTTCTGTGCTAAACTCACCTTGATATACTTCCACCTTAACAACAGCATCATTTATGGGTGTATAAGGTGCATCGGTTGAATATACTTTAATAAACACCTCTGGTTTTTGGTCTGATGCAAATGCAGTATCTGCAATTTCCGTACTTAAGGTTAATGCCTCCGAAATTTCAAGTACAGCTGCTTTAGTTGCTTTTTCCCGATTTATCAGCATTATGTTGTTTTCATTATCCGCAAACGCTCTTAAAGTATATATTCCCGTCGGAAGAATATCTGCTATCCATTCTATTGACGCTATAGCAGTTCCACCGACCTCCAGGGAGTTCATAACGGCGCTGCCGACCTTCTTATTATTTACATATAGTGCAACATCAAATGGTCTTTCAATATCTCTTGTACCTGTATTACTAACACTTATATTGGTTTTAACCCCATCATTATACTTGAT
>JAAZFB010000335.1 GCA_012511915.1 Clostridiaceae bacterium | reverse complement strand
CCATAAAAAGGTGTTTGACGGCGATAAAGGCCCAAATACCGGTGGTATGGGAGCTTTTTCTCCAAGCCATATTTATGACAAAGAAATTTCAGATTATTGCATGAAAAACATATTTTTACCTACTGTCCTAGCAATGAATGCCGAGGACAGAAAATTTAAGGGCGTGTTGTACTTTGGATTAATTGTTACAAAAGACGGTGTTTTTGTAATAGAGTACAATTGCCGTTTTGGCGACCCTGAAACGCAAGCTGTATTACCCCGTCTACAAAGTGATATCGTGGAAATAATGATAGCGATAATAAACGAAAAATTAGATGATATCAAAATAAATTGGGATGCCAAATCCGCCGCTTGTGTTGTTATGGCATCGGGGGGATATCCGGGGAAGTATCAAACAGATTATAAAATTAGAGGACTATCCGAAACACAAAAGCTGCCTGATGTAAAGATATATCATTCGGGCACAAAAAAAGTTGATGGTGAATTTTATACGAGCGGTGGCAGGGTGTTAGGTGTAACAGCGTTAGGGGATAATTTGCAGCAAGCGATTAATAAGGCGTATAAAGCTGTAGAAAATATTTCGTTTGATAATGTGCATTACAGAAAGGATATTGGAAAAGATATATTAAAATCGGTATGTTGAATAATCAGATTACATCCCCAAATATTCAACACTCACCCCTAATACCAATAAAAAAAGCGGAATGGAGGGTAATATGATAAAAAAAGGTAAGGTAACTGTCGTGGGTGCCGGTCTTGTCGGTTCGACTACCGCATTCTCACTTATGCAAAGTAGCGTTGTAAATGAAATTGTTCTAATTGACAAAAACGTAGAAAAGGCACAAGGTGACGCCCTTGACATGAATCATGGTGTTCCGTTTATGAAGCCTACAAAAGTTATTGCCGGTGATTATTCCGATAGTGCACAATCAGAAATAGTTGTAATAACTGCGGGGGTAAATCAAAAGCCCAATGAAACACGGCTTGATTTGCTTAAAAACAACGCTGCGGTATTTAAAAGCATAACAGAGCAGTTGGAAAAACATATTACGTCGGACACAACTGTTCTTGTTGTTACAAATCCTGTTGATGTCCTTGCATACTTGACTTATAAGCTGTTAGGCTTTCCTCAAAACAGAATTATAGGTTCCGGCACTGTTTTGGACACCGCGCGATTTAGGTATCTGCTTGCACAGCATGTGGGGATTGATGCAAGAAATATCCATGCTTATATTATCGGTGAACACGGTGATACCGAGGTTGCAGTTTGGAGCAAAACAACAGTTGGGCAAATGCTTATGGACGATTACTGCAATATGTGTAATTGTTGCGACGGAATAAGAAAACACGAAATATATCAAAATGTCAAAAACGCGGCTTATGAGATAATTGAAAAAAAAGGTGCTACTTTTTATGCTGTTGCATTGGCGGTAAAACGAATAATAGAATGTATAATCAGGGATGAACAGTCAATTTTGACTGTATCAAGTTTGTTAACCGGTCAGTATGGAATAGAAGATACTTTTATCAGTGTTCCCGCCATTGTGGGCGGTATGGGTGTTTCAAGGTTGCTGCCGCTTTCTATAAATGAAAGTGAATTGTCGGCCCTGCAGCATTCAGCAGATACTATCAAGGCACATATATCGCAAATTATTTAGCATTAAAACTAAACAAAATGGGTAAAATACCAATCGTTAATACATTGCACAGAAAGAGGTATGTAATGGTTTATCAGATTGGTATTTTTTTTTCTGCCGTCTTTTTTGTTTTGATATATATGCTGGTGGTTGTGCAGACGAATAAAAGGGGGAAGTTTGATGTCCGAGCGGTAAAACTTAGCGAAGAGAGCTTAATGTGGCATGCTCGGCATCTTGCGCGCAATCAAGAGCCCGGAAAGAAAAAAAACAGTATAAATTATATCCTTTCAAGAGTAAGCGACAATTACCGTGTTATCTTATCCACTTATCGCAGATTATCCGAAATAGTATCAAAAGACGAACGCATCACAGGCAGCGACGAATGGCTGTTGGATAATTTTTATATCATAGAAGAGCAAACAAAAGATTTATTGCTGAATATTCAAAAAAAATATTATAAAAGGCTGCCGGTTATCAAGGAAGGTCAGTACACCGGTTATCCGCGTGTTTTTGCGATTGCGTTAGAGTTTGTAAGCAATACCGACAGCAATGTAACTCAGCAAACGCTTATCGATTTCATTGAAGAATACCAAAAGATATCATACTTATCCGATGTGGAAATATGGTCAATCTCTGCTATGCTCAAAATTGGTCTTATTGAGAATATACGGCATATTTGCGATAAAATAAATAAAGCGCATAACCAATACGAGCAGGCCCAAAATGTGATTGACAATTTAATGGCAAGCAGCGGGGATATTAACGAAATTATCAGTCAGTTTTTTAAAACAGGTAT
Source organism: Clostridiaceae bacterium (assembly GCA_012511915.1). Lineage (GTDB taxonomy): Bacteria > Bacillota > Clostridia > Monoglobales > Firm-18 > JAAZFB01. The sequence continues at coordinate 4,169 of JAAZFB010000335.1, read as the reverse complement.
TTCGGGCAAATATTCATTTGCAGAGCATCTTATTTCCGGTTTTAAAAAGCATGGTGCAAAGGGTGCTAATGCACTGAACAGTTTGGATAAGCGTTTTGCAAAACTAAACACCAACTCAGAGAGCATAATTGCAACCGAACACCAAAAACAAACTGCACGACAAGTTTCTATCGGTAATGCTATAACAAGTCTAAAATATATTCTTGCGCTTGATTATACCATGATTTTTGAAACTCTCAGTCAAGTTGAAAATATTTTGGGCAACGATGAAGTATATATAAATATGGATAAGAAATCGAAGAATTATTACCGCCGAAATGTCGAACGTATTGCAAAAAAACTAGGATTATCCGAGGTAGAAGTTGCCCTTTGTGCAATAGAGCTTGCCAGGCAGAATAAGAAGCATGTCGGCCACTACTTAATTGAAAGCGATTTGGGAGTTGATAATAAAAGAAAAAGAAAGCTTAAACAATTTATATATTGGACAGGTGTATTTGTGCTAACCTTTTCTTTATCGGGCGCACTTTTTCATCACTGCTTGCTTACAACAGGCAATTTGGCATCTGCGATATTTGTGCTTGTGCTTATCGTTATACCGGCTTCAGACATTACAATAAGCATATTAAATAATTTGATTTTAAGATGTACTAAGATTTGTGAAATACCCCGCTTGGAACTGAACGAAAACCTAACGGAAGAGAATGCGACATTCATTGTAATATCAGCACTTTTGCCCAATGAAAAACATGCTGAGGATTTAGCACATCGGCTTGAGGTCTATTATCTTGCGAACAAACAAGATAACGTATATTTTGGTTTGTTGGGTGATTTTCCCGATGGTCCAAAAGAGCAAACACCACAAGACCAAAAGATAACTGATGCTGTAATGAATGTTATTTCTGAGTTAAACAAAAAGTATCCAAATAGGTTTTATTTATTCCAAAGAAAAAGAATGTACCAGCCAAACAACAAGCTTTATATGGGTTGGGAAAGAAAAAGAGGGGCAATAGTAGAGCTGTGCAGACTTTTGCGTGGGGATAAAAATACATCGTTTATAAATACCTATGATATGTCAGCTCTCCCAAAGGTTAAATACCTTATAACTTTGGATGCTGATACAAGACTGCCAAGGGATACGGTAAAGGAATTGGTTGGCGCAATGGCGCACCCGCTAAATAAACCTCAAATTTCAAATGGCAGGGTTATATCCGGCTATGCCATAATGCAGCCGAGGATCAATATCAGCGTAGAAAGCGCGAATACATCATTTTTTTCAAGGGTATTTGCCGGTCAGGGCGGGATTGATTTATATTCCGGTGCGGTTTCTGATTTATATCAAGACTTGTTTTGCGAGGGAAGTTTTACGGGCAAAGGTATTTTGGATATAGATGTTTTTAACGAAGTTCTTTCCGATGCAATACCACAAAATACAGTACTAAGCCACGACTTGCTTGAAGGCAGCTATTTACGCTGTGCGCTTATAAGCAATATAGAATTTGTTGACGGTTTTCCATGGAAGTACAGTGCCTACGCCGCAAGAATGCATCGTTGGATTCGCGGTGATTGGCAACTGCTACCCTGGCTTTTGGGCACTATAAAAAGCCCAATCAATGCGCTTTCGAAGTGGAAGATATTTGATAACTTAAGGCGTTCGCTTATGCCTGTTGCGCTTTGTGCAATCATATTTTTTGGGTTTGTATGGCTTCCGGATAGTGCAGTATGGTTTTGGTTTGCTGTGCTTACTGTTAGTGTTTCGATTATTATATCAACAATAGGCTGGTTTATTGATGCAGGTTACCGCTATATCGGTCAAAGGTGCAATGCCACAATTATATATGGAATAAAAGCAATAGTATATGAGGCAGTGCTACTTTTTGCGTTGTTACCGCATTATGCATATATTACACTTGATGCTGCTATAAGGGTGCTATATCGTATGTGGTTTTCGAAACGTAAATTACTCGAATGGGTTACTGCAGCAGAGGCAGAAAAAAAATATGAAGAAGATATATTAAGTTATTATAAAAGGATGGTTACCTCATGCGTTTTTGCAGTTGCACTTTTTGTCCTTTCCGACAGAAGTGCAATCGTCTGTTTTCTATCATTCGTTTGGTTTTTTGCGCCGCTAATAATGTATTATTCAAGTAAGAACACTGTGGAAAAATCTCAAATTATAAAAAAACAAGATAGCGAATTCCTTTTAGATGTGGCAAAAAGAACGTGGCAATACTTTGCTGATTTTACGACCATCTCTGAGAATTATCTTGCACCGGATAACTTTCAGGAGGACCCACCCAATGGAATTGCACACAGAACCTCACCCACTAATATTGGACTCCAGCTTTGTGCTGTTATATGTGCAAAGGATATGGGCTTTACAGATGCACAAGATGCAATAGATATGCTTGAGAGGGTTGTCGGTACAATAAATCGGCTTGAAAAATGGAACGGGCATCTTTTTAATTGGTACAACACCAAAACACTTGAGGTGCTACACCCGCGCTATATTTCAACTGTTGACAGCGGTAACTTATGCGGTTATATTATCGTGGTTATAGAGGCGCTATTTGAAATAGAAAAAGAGCATCCACATCTTTCACAAAGGGCTTCAAAAATCAGGGCTGATCTTCAAACCATTTATGACAATACAAATTTTGTGCCGCTTTATGCAAAACAACGCGGGCTGTTTTCAATAGGCTATAATGCTGAAGAGGAACAAATAACAAAATCATATTACGATCTTATATCGTCCGAGGCAAGAATGGCAAGCTTTATTGCAATTGCAAAGGGTGAAATCCCCAAAAAGCATTGGTTCACCCTTGGCAGAACATTGGTTTCCAGGGATGGATATAGAGGGCTTGTTTCGTGGACGGGCACTATGTTTGAGTATCTTATGCCGCTAATTTTAATGAAAAATATTAAAAATACGTTATTTGACGAGACATACCATTTTGTGATACGTTGTCAAAAAAAATACGGTAAAGTGAGAAATGTGCCGTGGGGCACATCAGAAAGCGGAGTTAATGCTTTTGACATTGACTTAAACTATCAATATAAAGCGTTTGGTGTTCCTGATTTAGGTTTAAAACGGGGTTTAATGAGTGATATGGTAGTGGCTCCGTATGCTTCTATGATGGCATTGATGATAGATTTTGATGCTGCCATGTCAAATATTAATCAGTTTAAAAACATTGGGATACTCGGAAAATACGGACTTTATGAGGCAATAGATTATACTCCGGAGCGAATTTTGCCCAATCAGCAATATAGTGTGATAAAAAGCTATATGATACACCATTTGGGGATGAGTCTTCTTTCAATAAACAATGCTTTAAATTCAAATATTCTTCAAAAAAGATTTCATTCCAATATACAGGTAAAGGCAACTGAGGAATTGCTTGGCGAACGGGTGCCTGTCAATATAATCATTTCAAAAGAAACAAAAGAAAGGATAACCCCCCTTAAGCCCATCATATCATCATATGCGCCTTGTATAAGGGAAGTTGAGTATATTGACATTAATATGCCCAATCTTCATATTTTATCCAACGGCAAGTTTTCCGTATTGTTAAGCGATAGTGGTTGCGGGTATTCGTTTATGGGCAGCACTGCACTGACACGCTTTAGAGCTAACTTACAACATGGTATCTACGGTCATTTCGTTTACATTAAAAATATACACAGTGGAGAATGGTGGACAACCTCTATTGCACCGCATTACTGTGACCATGAAAAGTATAGGACAATTTTTTCTCCTTATAAGGCAGAGTTTTTCAGAACGACAGGCGGCATTGATACAACAACCGAGATTATTGTATCGCCCGAAGAAAATGCGGAAATTCGTAAAGTAACCATTGCTAACCACAGCATGGAAGATGCACACCTTGAAGTTACCAATTATCAAGAGATTGTGCTTGCACCCCTTGCCTCGGATATGGCGCATCCTGCTTTTAACAACCTGTTTATACGCACCGAATATGATGCCGGGCTTGAATGCATTATTGCGAGCAGACGACCGCATGTTTCTGATTTACAAACCCTTTATGCTGTTCAAACAATATGCATTAACGGTGAAAAAATCGGAAAAACAGAGTTTGAAACAGACAGGGCAAAATATATAGGCAGGAAAAAAACTTTGCAAAATCCTGCGGCGATGGAAGAGGGGAATG
>JAAZFB010000334.1 GCA_012511915.1 Clostridiaceae bacterium | reverse complement strand
GAGACGATAGGCAGACATCGCTCGCTGCGCTCACTCTGTCCGCCTATCGTGTCGCGGGTTGCACCCGCTGATAGGCTAGCTCGCGCTTGGGCGCTCGCTGACATCGCCTATCAGCAGGTTTACAAAACCCTTTCGCCCAAGTGCAAGCACTATGGCTCAAGGGCTTCGTAAACCCGCGACACGTTATGTGACATTGTGGACTAGGAAAGATATCTGCTTTAAGTGGTCTATAAAATATAAATGAAGTGATGTATGGGAGGTATTAAATGAAGGTTGCATTATTAATAGTGGATATGCAAAAAGGATGTCGAGAGATTACACAATGTAAGTCATCATTTGATAATTCAGTAGAATATATAAACGAAGTTAGTCAATACTTTCGCAAAAAGAATAATCCAGTTGTCATTATAAAGGATATTGAAGTTGGATCTCCTGGGACAATTGAATTTGAGATCGTAGAAGATATAGTTATATCTGATAAGGATATTGTAGTACATAAACAACATTGTAATTCATTTTGGGAAACAGAACTTGACGAAAAACTAAAGACTGAAGGTGTAGATTGTATTATTGTTAGTGGATTTTCTGCAGAACATTGTGTTCTATTTACTTATAATGGAGCCAGAGAAAGAGGAAACAAAGTATTTCTGCTGCAGAATGGTATTGCTGGTTTTGAAGAAGAAGAAATCAAACGAATCGAATTATTGCGACCGGTGATAAATTATGAAGCACTTGAGTATTTTCTTTAAGAGTATCAATGAATTAGGTGCTATTTTTAAGTTGATGGTAATTTACGTCTACAACATCACATAACAAAATGTTCCCGTACAACCCCTTCGCCAACCGAGTCGGTGTCTGCATTAGCCGACTAAAGGGTAGCCCGGCATGAGCAGCAACCTGTAGGCTCATGGGCGTCGGGAACACGAGACGTTATGTGAAATACCACGCATAAGGTGTGGAATAATATCATTTGTTTTATGAAGGAGGGCTTAATATGAATTATAAAGATGAATAAGCTGATTGGGCGCAAAGCTATGATAGATTTGGTGCAATAACAGATATAAGTGAAAAGGAAGAAGCCTTTTTAGTAAGTGTTTTCACTGAATATAAGGTTAAGAATGCTCTTGATTGTGCTTGTGGTACTGGCCCACATCTTTATTTACTTTCTAAACTTGGTGTTAGGGTATGTGGAAGTGATTATTCTGACGCTATGCTTAAAGCATGTGAAGAAAATCTATCTCAAGAAGGTATCGATGTGATAACAAAGCAAGCAGATTTTAGATATCTTGAAGAAGTATGGGTTGAGAAGTTTGATGCAGTTTTATGTATGACTCAATCTATTGCTCATTTGCATACCCATGAGGATTTAGTCACAGCTTTTAAATCAATGCGGGAGAGGCTGAATGATGGTGGTATCCTTATTATTACACAAGGAACTACACATTTTACATTGCAGGATAGATTCCGCTTTGATCTTGTAGTAAATAACCAAGATTTTTCTAGAGTTTTTTCGCGTGACATTGGTGAAGGATTTCAGACTATTAATATACTCGATATTTACCATAGTGACAAAGTGAGTAAAATGGAAACAAACAGTGTGCACATCAAGATAATACTTGATGATGAATATAAGTCGTTGCTTACTGAAGCAGGTTTTTCACAGATTAACATATATGGTGGATACGATATGAGTCCATACGATAAGGAGAGTTCGTGGAAGCTTATAGTTGTAGCCGAAAGATAGTAATCAAATTGCAATGGTTGAGAGTATTTGAAAGGATGTCACGTTTATATAGCGTGTCTTTGCGGGGCGTGGTACTCCACATAACAATGCCCTCACGCGGCGGCACGGGAGGGAAAGAGCAAGGAGTAAACCGTGCCTTGGGTTGCCGGAAGCAATTGCTCTGGAGCAGAGTCAGGGCAACCACACCCCTTCACCGGGAGCGAAGCTCCCTCAAGGGGAAGGGCCCTGCTGGTCCGGTTCAGTGGTGTCGTGAGTGCGAACCCGTTAGGCGACATGCGGTATAGGCATGATCAATATAAAAGCACCCATCATTTAGAAGGGTGCTATAAAATCTAGGATTATTGGATGGGCGGTGTATCCATCATCTCAGGTACTCTTTCGAGTGTGTCGGGAACCTTTTCCGACCTCAATAATCCTTTATTAACATATTCATTTTATTAATTAAGTATACCATTATGTAGCTTAGTCGTCAATAAACTTTTTTAGTCTACCACTATGTAGTCTACGAATAAGTTTTGCTTCCTGAACATCATACATCGTTGATACATATAGATAATTTTTATCGGAATCTAATTTAATTCCAATTAATATATTTTTATCTATTGTTT
>JAAZFB010000333.1 GCA_012511915.1 Clostridiaceae bacterium | reverse complement strand
CTTGCTTTGAGCCATTGGGGTTCTCCTCCTTGTGAATGTCTATGCAACATCCATTGTAGCGGAGTCCCGGTGGCTTGCCCATTCCTCCTCTCCCTGGGCAAAGTTGCGAACTTCAGTGTACTCTATCGAGGTTCAAGATGGAAGACATAAAAGCAATTCTCGTAGGAGTAAGCAAGTATCTGATATCAGGTTGTGACCCCTTGCCCTTGTGCATAAATGACTTGGTGGCAATGAAATCCGCTCTCGTTCGCGGTTTGAATGTCAAGCCAGATAACCTGTTTGTATGTGGAGAAACAGGTATCGTAACAAAAGATCAGCTTTCTTCGCTAATGCGGAATGTCCTTAAAATCACAAATGAAGAGGATACTTTTCTATTCTATTTTTCTGGTCATGGAGGCAAAAATTGCTTAGCTTTGAGCGATGGTCTCATTGATTTACAGAAACTGATAGATGAAATTGCAAGCATTAAGTCAAAGAATAAGATTATTGTATTGGATAGTTGCCATTCTGGTGGATTTTTAATTGACAGCATTCCTAAGATGGATATAAATGACATGGTCGAGAAATTTGCCGGATATGGTTATGCTGTTTTAGCCTCCTGCGGAGCGGAAGAAAATTCCGGTTTTCATGAGAATAGAAGAATAAGTTTGTTTACAAGCTTCGTGTGTGATGCAATAACCTCTCGTTTCTTGATTAAAGAAGGGAAAAAGTCTCTGGAATCTATAAATGAAGCAATATTTCATTATGCAGACATTTACAACAAGAAAAGAGAACAGATTTGTCAGCAACCAATATTTCGTTCAAATATTGGAGGAACTATATTCTTTAATGTTGAGGAGTACCACCCTTATAAAGCAGAAGAGGTTTATGAGGAAACCGATAGATACATTATTTACAGGGTTGAACCAGTACACCATGCAAGAATGAAGAGATATGCTGTAAAAGTAATATTACGCTTTCACAGTTCACCAGAACAGATTGCGGAAATCGCATCAGAAATCAAAAGCAAAGTTCTATATTGTGAGGTATATAGGAATGAAATATCGCAAGAGTATTATTCTGGGAAAGCTGCAAATATTATTTGGTGTTTCTTCGGATATGACGAAGATGACATGGTAGATGGTAATTATGCTTACCGTACAACTTGGGTCGATGAACAGCAGAATAAAGAATGGTGGTACCGGATTTCAAGGGATACAATTATTATAAGCGATATTCACATTCAGTCTCATAGTTCGTATGAAATAATAAAAAGTCTCAAAGAAAATAACATAGACAAAAACGAGTTAATTCAAACCACAAGATTGTATACAGCAAATATGATAACAGCAGCAGAAAGACTTATTAATACATACAGAGAACATCTCAATAACACTATAGATGAGGAGCAGCTGATTGAAAGCGTTATTCCAATCAATGCAGAGATTTCCAAATGGTATTTCAAACAAATGAATTTGCCAATACCTCCCATAGAACTGAAAGAATGGGCTCAAGTTCACATAAATCTATCTTGTGCGATTCATGATTTATCTATTTTCTATGATAGAAGGAACACGGAGATATGGGAAGCGAACAGCCGAAAATGGCTCATGAAAAATGCGATCAAACAATATGAGATAGAACTTGAGAAACTAAAGCGGGCAGACAGATCTATTCAAGAAATAACAGCAGAAAACCAAATTAATCGTTGATTGTTTCTGTCTGCGGTACTATTTTTCTATCCAATGAGCAGTTGGGGCAAAAGCTTTTATAGCTTATCAAAGCAAACCAATAATCCGAACCCATCTCCTATCAGGAAGATTTGGTTCGGATTATCGTTGTCTGGTGCCGGAAACTGGACTCGAACCAGCACGGCCGTTGAGGCCAGGGGATTTTAAGTCCCCTGCGTCTGCCATT
>JAAZFB010000332.1 GCA_012511915.1 Clostridiaceae bacterium | reverse complement strand
CTGTTAAAACTCAGCAACAAATCACAAAGCAAGCGGCAAAACAGGCGGTAAAGCGTTCTGCCCAAGTTGCAAGGCAGACAGTACAGGCTACAAAAGCCACAGTAAAAGCAACAACTCGAATTGCTGTTAAAATGGCACAGGCAGTGGTTGCAATGGCTAAAGGCATGATTTCAGCTATTGCGGCGGTAGGCGGTGGTGCAGTCCTTTTGGTAGTTTTAATTCTTATCATCACCGTTGCGGCAATAGCCGCTTCTCCCTTTGGTATTTTCATATCCGAAGAAACAAACGAAGGTATTCCGGTGTCTGCTATTGTTGCGCAGTGTAATCAGGAGTTTACACAAAAAATTGAGGAAATAGAAAATGCCAATACCTATGACCATGTGGAAATGCAGGGCATACAAGCGGATTGGGCAGAGGTTTTAGCGGTATTTGCGGTTAAGACCGCCGGGACAGATGACGATGCAGCACAAGATGTGGTTATCATTGACGAAAATAAAAAGAATCTTTTAAAAGAAGTATTTTGGGATATGAACACTATTTCATCATATATAGCGCAGGAAAATGAGGAAAACACTTTATTTATAACCATTACAGGCAAAACAAGTGATGAGATGATTTCGGAATACCACTTTACGCAAAGACAGCAGGAAGCCCTTGTTGCCCTGCTTGAAAATAGTGTCCTCCTTCTTTCGGCAACACAAAACCTAACCATCATTGATACTGATGCCATTGATGTACTAAACAGCCTTCCCGAAACCTTGTCAGCCCACCGAAAGGCTGTTGTAAAAGCGGCTTGTAGCTTAGTGGGCAAGGTAAATTATTTTTGGGGCGGCAAGTCCTCCGCAATCGGTTGGGACAGTAATTGGGGAAAAATGATGAGAGTAACCGCCGCCGGAAGCTCCACCACAGGCACCATGCGACCCTTTGGTCTTGATTGTTCCGGACTTGTCACTTGGGCATTTATTAATTCTGAAATGAGTGCAGGCTCTATCGGTCACGGAACACAGGGGCAAATTGCTAAATGCACACAAATAAGTTGGAGCAATGCACAGCCCGGTGATTTAGCTTTTTATAACGATTTGTCTCATGTCGGTATTGTCGTAGGGCGTGATGCAAGCGGCAATATTCTTGTTATCCATAGCAATAGCAGCCAAAACAATGTGTCCCTCACCACAAATGCAGGCTTTGGCTTTTGTGCAAGACCAAATGTGTACCAGTAATGCACGAGGGCATTCGCTTAATCGCAAATGCCCTGTTTTTTATTCTTCGTCACTTATTATTATTTCTCCATGTTTATCCTCATATTCATTTATACATAGTTTGCAAAGGTGTTCAAGAAGATTACTCGTACTTCTGGTATCATTTTTTGCAATAAATTTTATTTTTAATAATATATCCTCGTCTAAATGAAAAGTAAATGGAGCTTTCTTTGTAGCCATGCTGTTCACCTCCTCTTATACTAAACAGTTATTAAGCTTTATAGTAATAGTTTAATACATATAAATACTTTTTTATACGGCAACGGTTGTTAAAGAGTTGCATAAGGGTTTAATATATGTTAGAATGTTTTTATAAAATTTTATATTATTTGGAGGTGCTACTTATGGGAGCATACATGAAAAAAACATTGCTTAGAGGGAGAATTGATGATATGGGTAGATTATTATTGACATCATCACAAATGAAGTCTTTAAATTTTGTTGAAGGCGAAGAAGTATCATTAGATTTTAATGATGAGGGCATCATCATTGCAAAATCTTTAGGTTACTCTATTGTTTATGACAGGGTTAGAGTTATGCCAAACGGAATACTTATCGGGCGGGATATATGCCGCTCAAAGCTGCTTATGACAAATGACAGAAAAATCGTTGAAAACATAATCATAAAAACTTATAATGATAATGGTGATTATTTAAGAGATGATTTATCAGAGGTTGTGTACTACAATATAGATTATCGGATTGATAATGACCGAATAGTAATACCTTTGACCAAAAAACAACAACGTGCCAATCTTCAAGTTATAAGAACAGTTGATGAACTGGGTAGAATTATAATTCCCGTATATCTCAGAAAAATTTATAATCTTACAACGGAAACAGGAATTGAAATCAAGGAAAATAACATCATCATATCTAATAGTTTTGAGCGGAAAGTAAAGATAAATAAACTTGGTATGATAACAATTCCGGAAGATGTTTTGAAACTTCTTAAAATCAAACCAATGACAGAATTTAACATTGAAGCAAGTTAATATGCTATTTTATCAATGCTATAATTTTTTTGACTTTACATTGAGACTTGCGTCGTATTGTGGTATTATATTCCTAAATCTATGCTTGGGGTGATTGAATGAACAAATCAATTGACATACATGGTCTTACAACAATAGAGGCTAAAAAACATTTGGAACAAATTATTTCGACAGCTCCAGCAAGAAGTGAAATAACGGTTATACATGGTTATCATGGT
>JAAZFB010000331.1 GCA_012511915.1 Clostridiaceae bacterium | reverse complement strand
TTTATACTAAATTCAATCAAATATAACACTATATTTGATTGAATTTAGTATAAGCAACAATGCCCGGCCCGTAGAATACGGGCCGGGCATTGTTGGTATTTAGGATATTTATATACCTCCGATATATTCAAGGGGGTCTACATGTTGTCCGTCTTGTTTTACTTCAAAATGCAAATGCGGCGGTTCGTTTATTTCACATATAGCAGTTGTGCCTACCCCGCCTATAACATCGCCCTTGTTTAAGTCGGTTTGTTCCTCTACAAGTTGTCCTGTCTGCAAGTTGGAATATAAAGTTTCTATGCCACCCTCATGTAATATTTTAACTGTAAAGCCCATCATTGCATCGGTATATACCTCGGTTACAATACCATCTGCGGCAGCTTTGACAGGAGTGCCGACATCGGCGCGTATATCTATGCCCTTGTGAACACGCCAATCGCACATAGTTTTACTGTAGAGCAGTTCATCACCGGAAAAAGTCGTTCCAAATTCCCCCTGCAACGGTGGCATCAGTTGTATTCCCAAATCCCATTCTGCTTGTACTGATGCTACAACGGGCGTCGGATCCGGAACGGGGGGTTGAGGGGGTTGGTGGGGTTGCTCCGGTAAAACTTCTAAGGGTGTAATGGGCTTCTCCACCTTTTGGTCCTTTGGTTGTAGTGGCTCTGAGACAACGGATAAAACCGTATTGCCGGAAAACTTATTCTTTAGGTTTGCTACATACCCCGATATACCAACTATTCCAACTGCAATTATAAGGAGTATGTAAAAACCCCTGTTAGTGATAAGCTTTATTAATTTGTTATTCATTTTCAAAATAAAAACACCTCCTGTGGTTATTATTTCCACACGAGGCGCCTTATATACCAATTATACTAAATTCAATCAAATATAATACTAATTCACATTAAATCTGTCTTCGTATTATCTGTCGTTAATATCGATCTATTTTCTTGTCTCTGACACATTTTTATATGCGGGTCGGATAATTCTGTTGCTTGTTATTACTTCTTCTATTCTATGGGCACACCACCCTACAATACGCGACATTGCAAACAGCGGTGTGTATAATTCCTGAGGTATGTTTAACATGCTGTAAATAAAACCACTGTAAAAGTCTACATTAGCCGGAAGCGGTTTAGTTTGGTTTTTTATTTCGGCAAACAGTTTTGGGGTTATTCGCTCTATCATGTCATAAAGCCGGTATTCACTCTCCCTGCCTGTTTCCTCGGCCAACTTTTGTGCATGCCCCTTTAACAATTCCGTCCGTGGGTCAGACAAAGTATAAACCGCATGCCCGAAACCATACACTAACCCCGTTTTGTCGCATGCCTGCTTATTAATAATTTTAGCAATATATGCACTTACCTCATCTTCGTTGTCCCAATCCTTAACATTACTCTTTATTTCATCCATCATAGTCATTACGCGGTTATTTGCACCGCCGTGTTTTGAACCTTTCAGTGAACCGATAGATGCTGCTATGGAAGAGTATGTGTCTGTTCCGGTTGACGATATAACATGGGTAGCGAAAGTAGAGTTGTTACCGCCACCATGCTCTGCATGTAATATAAGGCATAAGTCAAGAATTTTGGCTTCTTGCTCGGTATATTGTTTATTGGGCCGAACCAAACGCAAAAAGTTTTCGGCAATAGAAAGCTTTTGCTTGCTTGTGTGTAATAACAGACTTTTCCCATCGTAATAATGCCTTTTCGTCATATAAGCATATGCGATGATTTCAGGAAATCGTGCGATAAGCTCAAACGATTGCCTAAGCAGATTTTCAAGCGAAAGGTTATCCGGATCGTCATCGTAAGAATAAAGTGCAAGTACGCTGCGAGCAAGCTTGTTCATAATATCCGGGCTCGGTGCTTTTAAAATCATATCCTCAACAAAATTTTCCGGTAACTTTCTGAAGTTTGACAGGTAATCCGAAAATTGTTCAAGCTGTGTTGATGTGGGCAGCTCCCCAAAGAGCAATAAATATATAACTTCTTCAAACCCAAACCTATTTTCACTAATACAGCCCTTCACAATTTCACGCACATTAATGCCCCGATAAAAGAGCTCTCCGGGGATGTTTATCTTTTCGCCATCTTTTATTACATACGATTGTACATCACCGATAACGGTAAGCCCAACCAAAACGCCGGTACCGTCGTTATTGCGCAAGCCCCTTTTTACATTATACTTTTCATAATTATCCGGGCTGATGCAGACATTTTTTTTAGCTAATTCAAACAGTTCGGCAGAAAGGCCTTTGGGTTTTAATTCATTGGATTGTGAATTTATTTTTCTCATTTCCATCCCTCCGTAAAAAGCATTTTACATTAAAGCGGTAAACAAGTCAAGAAAAATTATGATAGGTGGTTGAAACAAGTTATGATAGGTGGTTGAAACAAGACTTTCAATAATTGGATGAAACACATTTTCCCGCAAAAATTCGCACCCCCAATTATTAAACACCCCGGGTTGGTAAAAACCTTAATGCGCGTTCAGAAATCTCTGTATTTCGCTGTTGTTTTGCTTTTATTCTAACCTCTAAGGGCGGTAAGAGCCCAAAATTTATATTCATAGGTTGGAAGTTTTTTACCTTATCGTTACTTACATACGCCGCTAATGCACCTATTGCGGTATTTGTATCAAAAATAAACGGTTCAACACCTAACACCTTGTTTGCCGCGTTAATGCCCGCCACAAGCCCGCTAGAGGCGCTTTCTATATAGCCTTCTACGCCGGTAATTTGCCCTGCAAAAAAAATACTGCGGCTTGTTTTGAGCTGATATGTAGGCAAAAGCAAGCACGGTGAATTGATAAAAGTATTTTTATGCATAACGCCGTAGCGGACAAATTCCGCATTTTCAAGCCCCGGTATCAAACTGAAAACCCGTTTTTGCTCTGCAAAGGTAATCCGTGTCTGAAAACCAACCATATTATACAAAGTCGCCGTTGCATTATCCTGACGCAACTGCACTACCGCATGTGGCATTTGCCCGTCCGGACGGCATAATCCGACAGGTTTTAACGGGCCGTACAAAAGGGTCTGTTGCCCGCGCTTTGCCATAACCTCTATTGGCATACAACCCTCGAATACATTATTATCAAATTCTTTATATGCTGCCTGTTCTGCATTAACTAACTCATGCAAAAACAATTCATACTGTGTTGTATCCATCGGGCAATTTATGTAATCGTCGCCACCCTTGTTATAACGAGATGCCCTATATGCTATTTGCATATCAACACTCTCATATGTAACAATGGGTGCGGCGGCATCAAAGAAAAATAAATGCTCATTGTTCGTCAGCCGACTTATCTGTTGTAAAAGCGCATTTGAGGTAAGCGGCCCGGAAGCAATAATTACAATACCGTCAGGGATTTCTGTTATTTGCGTTGATAAGACCAGCTTAATATTGGGATGCTGTTTGATTTTCTCCGTTACCAATGCGGCAAACCCATCCCTATCAACCGCAAGAGCGCTACCGGCAGGTATCCTAGTTTGGTCCGCACAGCTTATAATAAGAGAATTCATACGCCGCATTTCCTCTTTTAACAGACCGGCAGCATTTGACAGGCTATCCGAACGCAAGGAATTGCTGCACACCAGTTCTGCCAAGTTGTCACCATGATGGGCTGGCGTTTTTTTATCTGGTTTCATATCATAAACAGTTACATGGACACCTCTGTTTGCCGCTTGCCACGCTGCTTCACACCTCGCGAGGCCCGCTCCTATTACTGTTACCAAAACAGCACCCCCCCCTGTTAAGACTCCCGTTGTTGACTAAACCCGCATTCTTTGTTATCAGCACAGTATAGTGTTTCTTTTCCGCGCGAAACCTTTTTCAATAACATTTTTCCGCAACGGGGGCATTGTTTATCTG
>JAAZFB010000330.1 GCA_012511915.1 Clostridiaceae bacterium | reverse complement strand
TATCGGGAATTATAATAAATTTTTTGGACTACGTTGGGCCTTTTAACAAAGTATTATCGCTGCTTGGAATGGAAAGACAGGTTTTTATGGGTAGCCAAAAGCTTTTTATACCTATTTTATACTTTACAGACGTCTGGAAGGAAGCCGGGTGGTCTAGCATTGTATATCTTGCGGCAACAACCAGCATTAACCCGGAGTTCTACGAGGCGACAGAGATTGACGGAGCAAACCGATTACAAAGAATATGGTATATCACCCTGCCCTGTATACGAAGCACGATATTAATACTGCTGACTCTAAAGGCAGGAACTGTTCTAAATGCGGGATTTGATCAAATTTTCAATCTTGCAAATCCTATAGTGCAAAAAACATCGGTTATTATTGATACATATATATATCGTATAACCTTTCAAACGGCGGGGGATTTTTCATACAGTACGGCAGTGAGTATGCTGAAGTCGGTTATTAATTTCAGCCTTATTATACTTCTAGACGGTATTTCAAGGCGTATAGAGGGTGTGGGGATTTTGGCAAGAGATACAAAAGTGAAAGGGGAGGGGGTCTAATGAGAAAAAAAATAGATATCTACAATTTTATTATAGGCTTTTTTCTCGTTTTATGGGGACTTTTAATTTTTTATCCTTTTTATAATGCGGTTTTGGTATCTTTTATGACAGAAGCGGAATATATGAGAAATCCGTTCTCCTTGTTTGTAAAAAATCCTACCTTTTCTTCGTATATTGAAATATTTTCAGACGATAAAATTTCGAACGGCTACCAGTCAACGCTTAGTATTATACTGATTCATCTTCCATTAAACCTAATTTCAACATCGTCCATGGCATATGCGCTTTCAAGAAGGCCTTTTCCTTTTAGTAAATTCGTAAACAATGCAGTGGTTTTCACAATGTATTTCGGCGGCGGAATTATTCCTTTATATTTGCTTATAAGAAGCTATGGATTGATGGGAAGTTTGTGGAGCGTTATACTTGTCGGCATTGTAAGTCCTTATAATATGATTTTGATGAAAAATTTTTTCCGTAGTATACCCGGCAGTATGGAGGAGTCGGCCAAAATAGACGGTACAAACGATATAGTTATTTTTGCAAGAATCTATATACCAATGGCACTTCCTATTGTAGCAACGATACTTCTTTTTGTTGCAATAAGCAAGTGGAACGAATGGTACAATCCCATGCTTTTTATTTCCAAAAGCAAAAAATGGCCTCTTCAGCTGGTGCTAAGGGAAATTATAGGGAATGTCAACTCAAGACTTCAGGAGGAAAATCTTGAGAGCGAGGAAATGATGCGAGAGACCTTCTTGCTAAATGTGCAGATGGCGGCAGTTGTGGTAACAATGCTGCCAAGTATGCTTATCTATCCGCTTTTACAAAAATATTTTATGAAGGGCATTATGGTAGGGGCAGTTAAAAGTTGAAAATTATTATAAATGCGAAAGGAGCAAAACAATGAAAAAATCAAGGGTTATTATTTTAGCATTGGCAGTCATATTGACAACAGTATTTTTGGGCGGATGCAATAACAGGGAAGCAACTGTAACTGATGACGAAAAGATAATATTCTCAGCAGGTTATGTGGGAGCAGACAATACAAAATGGAAACAGGATGCGTATTACCAGTACATATCCGATAAACTGAATATCGAAATTGATTTTAGAGCATTACACCAGGGCAATTCCGGTGAAAAAGCAAGGATACGGATTTCATCAGGGGATATGCCCGATGTTCTTAACAGCGACTTAAATTTTACTGAATATTTAGAATATGGGGCTCAGGGTCTTGTAAAACCGCTACCCTCAGACTATGCAGCAAAATATCCTAATATGTCATTTGCTATTGAGATGACCGGAGCAATGGATAAACTTAGGGCGGTTGCAGATGGTAAAATTTACGGTCTTCTCAGGCCCATGGACCATTATACGCAATATATTGATGCTTTTAAAGAAGCGTATAAAAACGGGGAAAATTTAAGAGAAAAGATGGATGAATACCCGTACATTGATAAATATGGCTTTGCCTTCAGAAAAGACTGGGCCAAAAAGCTGGGTATAAAAACCTCAAAGATCATGGAATATGATGACTTTGTTGCAATGGTAAAGGCATTTAAAGAATCGGATTTAGGTAGCGTTGGCCAAGATAATGCTATTGGCATTGCCGTAGACTACACAGAGGCACCAAATATTTTTGTGACTATGCATAATCCCAGGTATAATTATTTCCATAAGGTAGACGGAAAATACGTATGTGGGTTTTTAGAGGATTCCACTAAAGATGGCGTTTTAGCTTATGCCCAGGCGTATCGAGACGGACTACTATCGCCGAGCTTCTACGCTCAGAAGTCACAGGATTTGAATGCCCTGTTTTGCTCTCAAAAAGCTGGGGTTGTTTTCCCGAGAGCGGAATACAGCGGACTTAGAAAATTAAAGTCAGACTTTAAAAAAGCGAATCCCAATCTAGTGCTGGAGGATTGTATTGATGTTTGCTGGATTAAATCCCCAAAAGGCAAGATAGCGGGAAGAGTTGCAAATAACTTCAATAAAATTTTGTATTTTAACCCGGATTTAAAGGATGATGTATTTGCAAAAATACTGTCAGTTGCCGATTATGTGGCAAGCCCTGAGGGTGCTCCTCAAATCAGCCTTGGAGTTCTAGAAGTGGACTATCGTGAGGAAAACGGAAAATACATTGTACTAAGAGAAAAGAACGAATCAGGAGAATATCCGCCGCTGTATGAAAAGTATCCTTCAAGCAGATTTTTTAACGATTTTGTAAAGACTCTGTTTTATTTTTCAGAACCTGCTGATAAGCATGCTCGTGCCTTAACGGATGAACTGGTGGCAGAAAAGCTTGCGGGAGATACAGACCTTTTAGAAATGGATATAAACAGAGATTGCTTTACTTCGGATAGATACGCCAAATTTTTGGCGGCGAATGATGTAAATACTATGATAGCCGAGACTATTGTAAGTAACGGTGATATTGAAAAGCTCTGGAATGAAAAGGTTAATTCCTTCAGGGCGGAGGCCGAGGTCATAGAACGAGAGATGAATGAAGAGATTGGAGGATGATTTTTGTTGAGGAAAAAGATTCTTGCACTTTTTATATCGGCTATATTGCTGATGGCTGTGTTGCCCTGTAATGCTGAAGAAAGCAGATTTGAAGACTTGCCCTCATCTCACTGGGCATATGCTGCGGTTATGGATTTGGTGGAAAAAGGCATAATAACCGGAAAATCCGAAACTCATTTTGACCCTAACAGTAGCTTAAAACGTGAAGAATTCGCCAAAATAGCGGTTTTGGCAATCGATGAAGAGTTAGTAGACAAAAGCGGTAGCTTTACAGATGTAGAAGTTAGAAGCTGGTATGAACCCTATGTTGAAACCGCCCTTATGACAGGCCTTTTAAAAGGAATTTCGGATACGGAGTTTGGTGTTGGTGGAACTCTTACAAAGCAAGACGCGGTAGTGGTAATGAATCGTATCATAGAAAACAGGGAAATAAAGACGGAACCGGACAAAACAGTAGTTTTCGCCGATGATAGCGATATTTCCGACTACGCCAGAGAAGCTGTTTTTAAAATGGCGGCTGCGGGAGTTGTAGGCGGGGATTCAAACAACTGTTTTCTACCGCATGAAAAAATTACAAGGGTTTCCCTTTGCGTTATGCTTAACCGTGCGCTAAATATTGATGGACAAAATATCCAAACGGGCACCGATAATCCAAACGGATGGAACTTTTATCCACCTTATGAACATATACTGGGAGACAAAATAGCCGAATCTATGCCTAAACCCTTTGATCCTGAAACATGGGAGCGCTTTGATATAGTTTTAATAGACCTTGAAAGTACTGATTTTTCACCGTTTAGCAACTCCAGTACACCCAAAGAAGGGGTGGAGATAATCGACAGTGAGTCATTCGGTGGTAACAACTCAATAAAACTTACAAAAGCTGCGGGTGCATCACAGATATCCACTACATTTGTATATAATGAGGAAGTGTGCCCCGGTGACTGGTATGCCTTTTCAGCAATGGTTAAAGGTGATATGAGCGTGGGTGCACCCAGAATTGTCATACAGGCGTATTCCGCATCAGGTAAATGGGTAACAGAAGTCGCGACAGGCGGTTCCTCAGTCAAAGAGGCGGATTGGTATAATCTTACCGCACTATTAGAGCTCCCACCGGAAACTGCTCAGCTGCGCATTATGTGTTATCTTCTGCAGTCAGCAGGCGGCACAGCGTATTATGATGATTTAAAGGTTTCAAAGATTATTTTTGACCCTATGGATACGGTGTTACTCACTCCCTCCTATTAGGGATTAATATACGGTGACGGCGGCGTGGGAGACATTAATATGGAAGCTCTGTTTTATGATTATAATGGGGCATATGACCTTTCAAAAATGAGCTTTAAGGCACAGGTGGTAAATGATAAGGACGAGGTATTCATGCAGGCGGAAGTACCCAATATAACTCAGAAAATGAGTGTATCATTTTCATCAGATAACTTAAAAATGGGAGATTATTACATACAGGGTATATTGACTGATCAGCAAACAGGTGAAATTGTCTCTAAAAAGGAATGGAAACTTAGAAAACGAGAAAAGGACTACCGCCCTGCGGTTTACCTTGACGAGTATAACAGGCTGATTAAAGACGGAAATCCGCATTTCCTTATGCAGATGTATAATTCAAGCGCCTATGATGATTTTGTTGAAGATGTAATAGGCACGCCCATTAAAACAATGTCCCATTACGGGTTTGGTTGGTGGCTAAATGGGGATAAATATACGGAAATGCTTAAAAAAATGCGTAACAATGGGCTTCAAATCAGATTGACACTGCTCACCTTTGTATACAGTAATTTATCTCAAAAGGAGGCAAGGGAGCTTGTAACAGAGCAGGCAGATATTCGCCCCCTCGTAGAGAGTATTATTAAAAAGTACAAAGACGATCCTGTGCTGCAAGGCTATTACCTGTTTGACGAGGCAAACCCGATTAGATACGGCGAGGAAATAAGATGGCTGAACGAAATATGTGCCAATGCAGATATAGACAGGCCCACGGTGGGCGTTACAGACAATATGTATCGGTACGGGATATTTACGAAATCTGTTGACATAATGGGAGTTGATCCATATCCCATTAAGGGAACTGGGAGCGATGATATAGCTCAAGTAGGCAGATATGTTAGACAGATAAAAGAAGATTTTCCCAACAGACCGGTTTTTGTCGTTTTGCAGGGTTTTCACTGGAAATCAAATGCGGCCTATATACGCCCACCATCCGAGGAGGAGCTTAGAAACACAATGATACAGGCAATATGTGAAGGGGCCCAGGGATTGGAATGGTTTTCCTACAGAGAGATAAAAAACGATACGGAAAAGCCATTCTCACAGTGGTGGCGAGAGGCGATAACTCTTTATAAGGAAGCGGAGATGTTTTCTCCCATAATTTTGTCCGTAGAGCCTGCGCCCCATTATGAGGTAAAGGGCGGCGGCGATTGGCTTAACATAACATCCAGACGGCACGAGGGCAAGTCCTATATATTTACGGCGAACAATATTAAGGATTATAATTCGGCCATTTTAAAGGTAGAGGGAGCCAAATCAGTAAAGGAACTTTATAGCGGACAGACCTACAAGGTGGATGATGAAGGATGGTTTGAGGTTGATTTTAATCCATTGGGAATTAATGTTTTTGAAATTGAGCAGGATGATTATCTCTCGCCTGAAGCTGAGCTTTTAAGCTTCGGAATCACCGGTAATAAGAACTCTTATATCGTATATGATAACGGTGATGAAATACAGCTTAATATTTCAAATGAAACCACCATGGTATCGTATGGAGCAAAAATAAGTGACAAGGCGAAGCTTTTTATTAACGGAGGCGAAAGCGAGCTTGCAGGCGAAATCTCTCTCGATGGGATTGAAGAAATAACTGTCCGTGTAGTGTCTGAGGACTCCAGGTTTTACACAGAGCGGGTTTATAGAATTAACAGACTTTAGATGAAAAAGTGTAGGAGGATGTGCATGAAAAAGAAAACGGTGCTAATGCTAATTTTTATTCTTTTGACAGTCTGCGGAATATGCCCGGCTGCGGATGAGGGCTTTGATATTGCTTATGATGGAGAAGGGATAACTCTTTCGGGGGGCATTGGTACTTCCCCCGGGGTGCCTGTTATGCTCATCATTGCAAAGCCGGGAGTTTTGGCAGAGGACCTTTTGTCCTCTGCACCCGGGGGTATTGCCGCTCTTACTGAATACATAAATATTGTGATAACAGATGAAAGTGGAGGGATTGAAAACTTTTACATAGGACTGAAGGACGAACTGGAAACGGGCATATGCATGATTTATATAAGCCATATAGAGTCCGACGGATATATAAAGGTGGGCAGTTTTTACAATGTGAGCAGGGCTGTGATCGACGAAGTTTTGGAAAGTGCAAACGAAAATTCCTCAAAGGAGTATGAAAGCATTTTCACACTTGAATCAATTGCGGTTTTAAAAGCTTTAGGAGCGGATATTGACACATACGAAGGGATTTTTGATAAAGCAGTATTTTATTGTATGCTTTAGG
>JAAZFB010000329.1 GCA_012511915.1 Clostridiaceae bacterium | reverse complement strand
GGTATAGATATCTGACAATTTACAATCTTCACCTTGCACGTGTAGTATTCCATTACCACCTCCAACATCCCCCGTAATCCTAACCCCATTACCATAAATATAAATATTACCTTTCGTTTCGGGTATTTCCCAATTTGTGTCATAAGGCAACTCAATTATCCCCGGACAAAACTCAATCACTATCGCAATATCTGTATTCTGACTCCTTCTATCATGCAACATATCCACCATATCTGCTAATTGTGTATGCGGACTTCCATTCACATCATCTAATACCAAATCCGCTTTCTTCTTATCCTCTGCCGTAGCATTGGGCGGGGCTATGATATAGCCTATGCTTCCACTGACATCCCCACCGCCGCCACCCTTTTTCTTAGATAAATTTCCTCTCATTCCACTCACCTCAATTCAAGATGGCTCTAATTGCTATTTTACAAGCTGACGAGCCATTTACAATTTTGATTGCAAACACCGTTTTATTGACTTCATCATCGGGCAATATCTCTTGCCACATAGCACCTTCCCCTTCGGGGTTACTACTTAAAGTACCGTACAATTTCACATCGCCATCTGATTGCCAACCAATATCATTGATACCCCTCTTATTAGGTGATACCACCGGCATTTTAAGTATCACTTCTTCATTTGCCGCCAAATCTCTTTCAAAAATATAATTGAAAGCGTTCGTTGTTCTTGTAAACTCTAACATTTTAAATTACCCCCTCATATTCCTTTTGAGAATTGCACTTCAACGGTAGATGAAATATCATCGCCATATCGTACAATCGCCATTGTGATTTTGTCATAGCCTGTTAATGTTTTGGTGTGACTTCCATCATCTGAAATCAAGTGTAATTCCTCGATGTTCTCTACTGTGAGTAAATTGTCAATTTCATCTGATGTCATAGGTGTAACAATTGAAAAACCAATTATCCACCCTTTAGTACCATCATTTCCAAATACCTTTTGTTCTACCGGCGTGGTTGCGCTGACCGTTGTTTCATCAACAAATTTAATTTTCAAGTCCTTACTCCTTCCTTTGATTTATGGTATAGCGTTTAATTCACTTACTATGTTGTTAATGTTGCCCACGTCACCGGGGGTGTTGTACCCTGTAATTAGGCCGCCGCCTGATACAGTAGGAATATAACTGCCATATCCACTAATATCTTTTATGGCGTTCCCACATTCGTTGTACATGGATGCCAAGAATTTATTGTTTGTATAGGGAATGGTAAAGCTAATTGCAGATAAACCCTTTGAAACTCTAACTTGATTTATATAATTTTGTAAAGCTAACCATTCACTTGCGGTTAAATTAAATGACTGCCCTTTGTTCTTTGGAAATGTCCATTTGAAAGGTTCTCTGCTACTGGTGGTGATGTTTTGCCAATTACTATATTGACTTGTATCATCATAGTCTGCTGAAACAAGGCGTATATAATAAGTTGTACCCGAATCTAAAAACGATAGGTCAATTGTTCCACTACTTGAATACCTTGTGTTTACGGAACGATGTCCGTTAGGTGCATTTATCAGTTTTGCAAATTCCCAATTGTCAATATTGGAAGGTAAATCGTAATTATACATCATTTCCAAACAATATAAATCGTTAGTATATGGTGATAATACTTTACTTGAGTTCAAATTTTTATTCGGATACCAATAATCAGAAAACACACTTGCCGCCGTATATCTTACGTCATTTCCCGCCCCCAAAGTTTCTACGATTTCCTCAAACGTTATACCCTGATAATTCATAAGCCACACTTTTTCAGTACACAATCGAACTGTACCCTCTGTAATGTAAGTTAAGCTTGAATCGTCAGCATTCGTTTCCCATGTTCCAAAGTATCTATAATCGTTCGGCACATCTTCATCCCATAACTCACGATAATTGCCCCACCACAACTGAATATCACCTACACCCGTTCTGTTTACGGCACTATAGTAATTGCCCCCGGTTATACCATCTACAACGTTTAAGTAAAAACCGCTACCGCTTACGGTATCGTTTATGATGTTTGCCGATTGTTGCACATAACCTTTGAAGCTCGACCGTAAGCTTGCCGATGTCACGGATGACATGAAATTAACACCTATTGTGATTGTTGTTTTATTCCAACGCTTAAACTTTTTATTGTAAAACTTATGTTCATAATTCCACTCTGTGTTTTGACAAGCGGCCTCATATAGCAGACTTCTTGCAGTGTCGCTATAAGTGCTATATGGATACGGAGTGGTACTTTTATAAAATTCACAGGCCGTCACCCAGCTTGAAGTGTCGCAATTAAAAGATACCTGACCGTTAGAATATGAAATACCATAAGGAGTGGAGTACACATCGTTGGAATAATGGTCATTATACACAAACCACCCCCAACCGTTGGTGTTGTACACATGAAAACGAATATAAATATGTTCATAACTCCCAAGCGTAAAGCTATTACTAATCGCATCGCCCAACGTTCCAAGAGAAGCTGATGACACATTTAAAATGTAACTTCGCCCACTTTTTAAAATAGGTGCATTTTCATACGTATAGTCACCTTTTGTAAACGAACCCATTTCACCATCGGAATAATAAAATACTTGTAAATCATATCTTGTAGGAGTATAATCCCAAAAACCCATATCAGGATTTGCACAACCATAGAAATAGAAGCCACCGCCGATTTTATTAAATATTAAATATTGAATTGCAAAATCCCAATCTGTTGGTGTTTTAGCACTTCCACCGGCATTTGCACTATTGTAATTTTTAGTTTTTGCCGTTCCCCTTGCGCCGGCACTTCGTGTATAATTTTTCAATCCGTTTTTCAAAAATATCACCTACCCAAATTTGGCGGCTAAATTAGTAACTGTTGCATTTGCAAAGTTCCAAGTTCCAACGGGATATGTTGTATGCAGGTTACCGCCGCTTGCATACTCCCCAATGTATAAAACAGATGCGCCCAACGGCTTAATATACATTGAACCGCTTACTTGATAAATACTTCCTCTTTTTTCTACTGAACCAAGCGAACTCTGATAGTAAAAGTCTAAACTTGCATCGCTTGAATTAAGGCTTACATATTGTCCAAAAGTGGTGCTTGATAGATTACTTCTAACTTCTCTACCTTTTAGTGTTCCGGCTTGTATCCATTCTGCGTTAATGTATAATTGAGATGAGCCGCTTTTGGCATCGAACCATGGGAATAACCC
>JAAZFB010000328.1 GCA_012511915.1 Clostridiaceae bacterium | reverse complement strand
GAGTTCAACTTCTCAGGTGGAACAAAAATAATAGATTATTCAGGCAAATTCGTTACCGGAATATCTCAAGGCATGATCGAATTCGACCCCTCCTATTCATGGAACAGATACAAGGTTTGGTCAAGTATCCGATACTATAGCAAACAATATGCAAGCAGAAACAATTTGGCATATTTTGACGGTCATTTCGAGACCTTTGCGGGTTTTAGCGCAAATCTGAAAAAGTATGGAGAATTGGCTCTTAATATAGTTAATGTGTTTGGGGATAAAGGAGCCAGCGGCAGTCTGGATATTGTCGATACAATAGAGGACCCTGACATCCTGATCAACTACTTGACATCAGGCACATACATCCGACCATTCATGGTCGAAATGAGCTATACATATAGTTTTTAAGTTTTACCATAGCAAACGGCCAAATTCCACCGTGGCGATTGGCCAAATTTTACCGAAGCAATCGGCCAAGATTTTTTGTCATAAATATTCTACTTGTGCTGCCATTAATTTCTTGAAAGACTCGTATGTGTTGATTTCAGACTCCTTGGCAGAAGCCGAAACAACCATGGTTTGGATTTTCATGGCGGGCTTGGATATTATGCGTACCATATTATTATGCATTTGAGCCTCTCCGAATAATTCGACCTCGTACCACATGCCTCCGCCAATAGGAATAGGGCTTTGAGATACATTTGCAGGATGTGCACTCTTTATAAGGAACGCCATAGGTGATTACTTCCGCGAAACTGCCTTCCGCAGTATCTCCGGCATTAGCGACTCTTTTACTTCCTATTGCCACAGCAACCTCATTTTCTCCATCCCACAACTTTATTCCTCCCAATCCAACCGTCTTACCAACGAAATATTCGTCACATCCCGCATTTTCTTCTTTCTGCTGTTTTTCGCTCGGATACCAAAGATATTTTCGCAGTTCCATAGCGGGGCCGCGTTTGGAATATACATCTATTGCCCCGGAATTGTTGAAATATATCCGGAGCGCCATAAAACTATTCTCCACGGCCGGACCATGATGACCGACCTTTCTGTATTGCTTGTTGTCGAATGCCTCTATTTTGTTGACTTGTACAGAATCGGTGCGCCAAAACAGGCTCCAAGATGTTTGAGCGCTTAAGCTCTGAAAACATAAAAGCAGAGACAGAATGAGATATACACTTGTTTTTTTCATTGGGATTGATTGAGGAATTTAAAGTATTGCAAAGATAATCATTAACAGTTTTTTCAGCGATAATAGTTCTTTTGGCGTTGAAACTCCGTCCGTGCCGTTAAATAAAGCCTTTCTTTTTTTACTATTTATAGGTTTTGGCGGTAGGATTTGTGGCATTTTGGCGGTAAGATTTGTGGTAGATTCAGTTTCGTGGCTGACGGCAACTGTCTTAAGTCTTTGCGAGTATGGCTATTCCTTAGCTGATATTATTTCCACCTGCTTCCAGTAATAGAATGCTTCAAGACTCAGCTTTTTAAGATGATTCATTTTATTTAACTCAGGGGACTTTATTGTGTCGTTTATAAGTATTTCATTCATATTAGGTTCATAGTGACTTATTTGTTTTTTATCATTTTTGATGAGGCAAGTCAGGTAAGCGACCTTTGAAGCATCGAGAATAGCGCGCTCCATCGAGTAATTTTCTGTAATAATAAACCCATTAACACGTCTTGCACCGTTTACCAGATATTCGTATTCAGGTTTTGATATTGCACCACGAAGGCAAATATTTAATGCGGTGGCGTAGGCGTCATTCAGAACATCTTCGGCAGATAAAGAATCAAGTCCCTTGTAACTGAGCTCAATCGGGACTGTCTTATGAAATGTCTTTACAGCGGAAGTTATGTCTGAGATGCGGTCAAAGATAGAGCTGATGTCAAATAATTGCTTCATTATTTCCATAGAGAACGGTTTATCTCCCTTGAAAAAAGGAATACCGGTCGTATGGGGCGCAAAAGCAGTCAATTTGTCTCCCAGCATATCGCTTAGACTAGGACATTTCACAATTGCAGGTTCACCGATTATTTTAAGAAAAGGACTACGGATTTGAAGAGGTATTATATGTTCGTATTGTAAATTTTCATAAAGCACATCAAGCAGAATTTTGTCGCTGGGATGG
Source organism: Clostridiaceae bacterium (assembly GCA_012511915.1). Taxonomy (GTDB): domain Bacteria; phylum Bacillota; class Clostridia; order Monoglobales; family Firm-18; genus JAAZFB01. The sequence goes on along the minus strand of JAAZFB010000328.1, from coordinate 2,153 downwards.
CCGGAAGGATACGAAACCTCGTATTTATATTCTGCGTGTGTTTTAGGAACATGGTTTCGTGCGGTACGCTCAATTTCCTTGACTTCTGTAAATCCATATTTATCTCCAAATTTCCCAAGATATCGTAGGATGTTAGTGCCCGGCTTACATATTATGTCAACATCAATCGATAACCTCTTTGGAGTGTCAAAATGAAGCATTAGGGCAGTGCCTCCCTTGAAAATAAAAGGACAACCTGACAAAACCAGAGATTCCAATAATGAAAATGCGCGAATTGTTTTTTCAAACAACGCAGGATCTTTAATTTCAGGATACTTTGTACGAAGGCTCTCTATCCATTCGCGAGAGCGGCTTTCGGGGTCAATCATTATCTTTTAAATTTGTTTGTTTAATAATGTTACGTATATGCGGTTCGCAACTGCGCCGTCCGGCATATCTCCATAATTGTGACTTGGAGATATCAAAAGCCGTAAGAATATTCTCATAAACCGTGTATATTTCTGATCCACGTAAAAAATCAAATTCCGGATTCAAGGCTATATCTACAAGTAACTTCTCTGCTGTTGGAACAATGATGCCGCCCAATGATTGTATAGGGGCTTCGGTAATAAGGGAATGAACTACGATGCTATTTTTGCCGAAGCCGTAATTATAGAATTCTTCTTTCCCCGGATTCGGCAAGACGATGCTTTGCGGATATAATTCTTGTAGAGCATCGAAAAAAGGACGTTCAAGGGTTCTCTCCACATCGATAATTGTCATGCTCATGTTTGGAACATGTAACATGAATGGTATTATACAAGAAATATCCCACACACAAAACTCTACTAGAGGATATCTGTTTTTGAGACTTTCGAAAATCTTTTTCGAACTATTGTTAGGAATAATATTAAACTTAGGTTTTATATTATCTGATATAGAATACATTCCCCAATCGACTCTTTTCAGTTTGCCGGATGCTACAAGGCGTGTCAATAATTTTTGTAAACTATTGGCATATGAGATATTCTTTTCATCAAGGTGTTCGGCTAACTCTTTTCTTTTGAATGGACCAGCTTGACGAAAAGCAAAATCAATTATAGATTGTGTTAATGTCATATACTTTATATTTTTATTGCAAATATAGGACAAATTTGGCAATTTTCTAATAATTTTGCCAAAAAAGTCCTATTTTCTGTTGCAAGGATTTTCAAGTCCCTGGATTCCATCACCAAAGCAAGGCGCAATGTTGCGGGAAATTTTATGTACCTTTGCGCAATTATAATTGGATTGCCTGCTTGTGGCGATTATAATTACTGCAGAGGTTGTAAAGCGTATCAAGAATGCAGAAATAGTCGCAGCTTATAATAAAGTGAAAGAAATTTAGTTTATGAAACCCACAAAACGTAGTTTTAAGTATTGGCAGTGGCGGGTCATCATCAGTTCGATGATAGGCTATTCAATGTTCTACTTTGTCCGTAAGAACTTTTCGTTTGCGATTCCGCTGCTGCAGAATGTTTATCCGGAAATAACCAAGGCTCAGTTCGGAGCCATTATGTCCGCAGGAGGAATCATTTATGGCGTATCAAAACTAATCAACGGAGTTTTAGGCGACCGCACCAATGCCCGTTGGCATCTTGTAGTAGGTCTTTCAGTCTGTGTTCTTGCAAACATTCTTTTCGGCTTTACTGATAAACTTACTACGCTCCTTACAGGAGCCACAGGCGGCCCTGATTTTATCGGCGGATTCGTTACGATAATGGGTGTCCTGTATATCATCAATCAGATATTCCAAGGTTGTGGATTTGCGCCTTGCAATCACCTTATGGTGAGTTGGGTGCCGCCGCAGGAACTTGCGACAAAGATGAGTTTATGGAATACATCCCATAGTATAGGTGCATTTGCAGTGTCCGTAATTTGTGGATATATGACCTCTTGGCAGATGGCTTTCTGGGTTCCTGCCTCTATAGCCTTTGTGGGAATATTCTTTATCATAATTACTCTTAGAGATACTCCTAAATCGGTTGGTCTCCCTGAATTGCCTAAGGTAAAGGGAGAGTTGGATGATGATAAAGCTAAAGACAAAAAAGAGTGGAGAAAATTCCTCATTCAAAAAGTCTTCCTTAATCCTATCGTATGGATACTGGCAATAACCGACCTGTTCGTTTATATAG
>JAAZFB010000327.1 GCA_012511915.1 Clostridiaceae bacterium | reverse complement strand
CCTTATTCCACCATCCCGCTTAACGATTATCGCGTTAGAATAATTAGACACAACGATGTTGATTGGTATAGCGTGAACGACATTCTTAAAGCCACCAACAACAGTACGAGTTCATGTGACGTTGTTCGCAGGCTTAACGCCAATCGCACAATCGCCATACGGATATTTATATATGGAAACACACACCCGGCTTGGTTCTGTACCCTAACGGGCATGCAGCTTATTGTTTGCGGGAAAAAGATGGAAGGAGGCAGTCATGGCAACTAACATTTATGTACAGAAAAAGAGCGATGTAACGCGAATGATTGACGAGTACAGGGCTCATGGTTACAGTGCTTATCGCACACGCTTAACATGTAGCTGCGAAGAGCCTCGTAATTGCCGTTGTGGCGCTATTTTAATAAATAACAAAGGAGAGCATGAGTATAGTGTAATACGCTGCAAGGGCTGCGAGAAAGGAGGCTCATTATGAACATGCAAAAATTAGCGGAGTTTTTTATTAAAGAAATAGACCCCGAGCAAATATCGAAAGATTTGGATGAGATGATATTTAACTACGTGTATGTATATGGAGGCTCTGACGGCTCCCTATCGCCTGATAATTTCTGCAAAGATATTTATTTGCTGAAGCAATTAAGGGATATACTCAAGGAGATATCTTAAAAATGAAAAGGCAGCTTCATCGGCTGCCTTTTTTTTATTCAACTGTTATATTCGGAGTTGCCTGTACCCCTATTGTGTTTTTTTGTTTATACACCCGCCACGACGTATTGTATGTTATTTTATATATTTCATAGCTTTTCGACACTTCTACTTTTTGCAGGCTTGTACGAATTAGTGGAATAAAATTAGAGGTTGCCCATCCGTGCAAATCTTGATGTATTTTATCCATTATATCCATTATAGCGTATGCGTTATTTCGCTGTAAGCTTTTATGAGATGATGGAGACAGTTGTAAATTAGCTACTGTGATTTCTATATCGCCCATGGCTGTTTGTGCCAACTGCCCAAGTTGTGTGTAATCAACATTCGCAATGTCTAACAAGGCGCATGGGAACTTAACCGGAGGTTGATCGTAGAGTAGCTGTCCCCAATTCTTGTCTATGTGTTTTAATTCAGTAATATTCGACAGTTTGTTTTGAATATCTAAAAAAATGTTTTTCATATTATTACGTATTAAAAATTTTATTTAATGTAGTTTCTATTTTATCTTTAATAGCCTTGTAAAGTACTTTATGTTCTCCTATAAATTGCCTCTTAGGTATTTTAGTCTTATGTCCACGGCCGGCATTATCGGTTCCCTCGTTGTGAGCTTTCGAGTATGGGAGATCGCTGTAAACAGTCGCTCCTCCTACTCTTACCTTAACTTTAATGGATCGTCCAAGATTTGCGGTTCTACCGCTTAAAATTTTGCGACTGCCATCCGCTCCTTTTGCACGTGTACGATATTTTACTTTACCGGATTTCGTTTTAACCTCTACTACACGACGTCTATTTACATCTTTCCACCTTTTGCCGAAAAAGCCCTCTTCTTGAAAGTTTTTTCTAAACAGGTGAGCTGCCTCATTACCGGCAAGTTTTGGAATGTCGGAGCTGACGGCTTTTTTTATATTCATTTGCATTTTAGCCAAGTGCTTGTTGAATTGTTCCGGTGTCATATTTTTTTTCGTTTTTTTTTGATTTTTATGTTTTATATTAAAAATAGTTGTATTTTTGCATCGAATCGTGCCGAAAGGTTCGGATCAGTTATTCAGCCTCAATTTTTTTGAGGCTGTCTTATTTTAAATCCTTTGTACGTTTTTATGCAAACTAAAAAAATAATATCCTTCGTAATTTAGTTTTTTTAGATTGGTAATTTCATCGTGTATTTTTTGTGTTTCTTTATCGAACTCAAAAACTACAATTTTCGCTCCCTGATTATTGATTGCTTTTTTTGCTTCACGAATAACGTTATTGTGTGAGCTAAGTTTTTTAAGTTCTGCCGGCACACCATCAAAAAAAATATCAAAGCTTCCCTGTGTGGTTTCTCTGTATTCTATTTTATGTCCGTTTACGGCAAGAGTTCGGCACATGCTGTGTTCTTTGCTGAATTTAGCCCTTTCCTGCTTATTTATTTCACTTTCTTTAATTCGATTGCGATTAGTTACAAGCATCCCCTCGTTATCAGTATAATAATCGACTCTCCATTTGCTGTTATCGTTGCTTATAAGCGTTTGCAAATTTTTGTAAGCTTTAGCGGTTTGGCTGTCTAACTTAATGTTTATGTTTTTAATATATGCCGAGTTATCAGTGAAAATTTCACCGGTTATGGCAGGGTTTCCCTCGAGTCCGTTATGTCTGATGTGAGCGCTTGGATTCCCGTCTGTCGTTGCCTCGTCTGTCTCTTCCCAATCGCACTTGCAGTTCCACAGGTTCCCGGGCTGATTATAACTCCAAAAAGCATCGTTTTTAGGCCATATACGATTATAGAACACAACATGTTCTTCTCTTAGATTAACACTCCGGCTTGGAAGCCATCGCATATTGGG
>JAAZFB010000326.1 GCA_012511915.1 Clostridiaceae bacterium | reverse complement strand
GCCCGGTATTGGGCTGGAGTCATTCCTAACATATCTTTAAACTTTTTTGCCGAATTCCCATTATAATCCACGCCGCATTCGTCAAATACCTGGGTTATGGACAGATTGGTATCGCACAGCATTTCCTTGAGTTTACCGAACCTTACATCTTGATAATAATTGTAGGGTGTCATGCCGGTATGCTGTTTAAATAAACGGGTGTAGTGATGCTTGCTCATGTGAACAATTCCCGCCAGCTTATCTATGTCAAATTCTTCTTTCCAGTGGTCGTCTATGTATTCCTTGCCTTCTATTATTTCTTCTCTGTCCTGATAAGACCTGGATGTGAAAAAAATAAATACGACAAATATTAATTGATTGGTGCTGTCGCGTATAGGCAAAGCAGTCATGTTGTGGAACAGGCTTTCGCATACTAACTCCTTGTCATCTCCCAACCGCTCAACGACTTCCTGATACGGTACTTTGACATCATACGCATAAACGGTTTCTCCCTGAAATGCCCGCAAAACAAAGTCTTTTATCCCCCATTTTTCTAGGTCAGGATCTAGTAAAACATTCTGTCTTTTATAAAGTCTTTCAGGGTTTGATATTTTAGCAAACTTTATATACGCTTCATTCGCCAATAGCATCGTACCGTCCGGCGCACATATATGTATAGGATAGGGAAAGTGCTTCACGATCTCCATAAACAGCTCTTTGTTTTCGTAGAGAGACTGAAAAGGCCATGGACCTTCATGCCTGTTTTGTTCATATAGGTCATATATGTCTTTGGATACCGACGATTCCTTTGCTTCTTGAATTGGGGCTTTTTTCCGCCTTCTATCTTCAGGTTTAATGGCATCTTCAGGGATAAGCCACAGGTTGCCCTTTTTCACCGCACCGTCTATTCTGCCCTCACTGCAGTACAGCGTCACAATCCGGATTCCAAGTCCCCATTTTTCACCGGCTTCTCTAATGGTCATATACTCCATACCCACACCACCTAAATAAAGTATTGCCATTATTATACTGCTAAATTAAGTATATTGCAAGCATTAGCAATGTATTATACTATTACTAAAAAACAACAGCTGTATTACCCGGGTATAACCTGTGATACACCGTCTATGCTACCCAAGTTGCAAATAACCTTATCAATCGTTAGGTCTTGGGACAGCGTTACTTCTAGTAAAACAACTTCAAGCCCGCTCTTTTGGTCATAATTTGTTTTTATAGAATTAACAGCTACACCTAAAGCCAACAATTGGTTCAAAACTGTCTTAATAATGTCTTTTTCGGATATTTGTATTTTTAGTGTATATTGCATTGACCTTAGACGAAGCTTTAAAGTAACCGAACGTAGACCAAACATGGTAAAAACCATCAATATAACAACCACAAAACCAATTATATAATAGCCTGCTCCTATTGCAATTCCAACACACGCCGTAGTCCATAATCCGGCGGCGGTTGTTATTCCTCTTATTCTGTTTCCATCCATAATTATGCTTCCGGCGCCCAAAAAACCTATACCGCTTACAATTTGCGCACCCATACGCATTATTTCCTGATTAATATTATATTGTATAACAAGGCACTGGCTTACAATCATAATAGACGCAGAGCCAAGGCATACAATAATGTGAGTTCGCAAACCTGCCTCATGGTTGGCGCCCCCTCTTTCCCAGCCAACTAAACCCCCGCAAATAGCCGCTACAACAAGCCTGAGAATTAATATGTAATCAAAGTTCATCAAATCAGTCACACTTACCTCCTCCTTATTAAGACCAAGTATACTAATACTAATTCGCGTTAGAAAATTTCATTAATTGCGAATTTGTAATACTAATTCGCAATTAAAAGACAACTAAAAAAACTTAGGATTTTTTTCGTCAGGCAAGGCGGAAGGTTCCGTTAATACTCTATGTATTGACGGGTTCTTCCAACGCAGCATGATGGAATAAATACAAGTTTTTTGTTGTTATTTTAATTAAGGATTAGTATAAATACTATTTTCCTTGTAAAGCCCGCTGATTGCGGCCGCTATTGACAAAAAAGGTTTGTCAATATTTTAAATAAGGAATAGTATAAAAAAACATTGCGTTAAACTTCCATGATAACCGGTAGTATCATTGGTTTTCTTTTGGTTTTTTCGTAAACAAAGTCGCTTAAATCGCTTTTTACAGTTGCCTTAATAGTATTCCAGTCATTGGTTTTTTTAGCCAAACACCTTATTAATGATTTATTTGTATTGGTTTTAATTTCTTCTATCAATTGTTCACTCTCACGCATATAGACAAAGCCCCGCGAAATAACATCCGGTCCGGATACAATAGTCTTTGTTTCCGATGACAATATCATAACAACTACAATAATACCATCCTCAGCAAGCAGTTTTCTGTCGCGCAGCACAATGTTACCGACATCCCCCACACCAAGTCCGTCAACCAGAATCCTACCGGATGGGACTGTGCCATTGATTTTGGCATTTGTGTTGTCCATTTCTAAAACTTGTCCGGTACTCATTATAAAAATATTATCCTTTTTAACGCCCATTGTTTCTGCAAGCATTGCATGTCGTCTCAAATGTCGGTATTCACCATGTGCCGGCACAAAATACTGAGGCTTAACAAGTCCCAACATAATTTGTAACTCTTCCTTGCACGCGTGCCCCGAGACATGTATATCAGCAAGGGATTCGTATATAACTTCGCATCCGAGCTTAAATAACTCATTTACCACTCTATAAACCGATTTTTCGTTACCGGGTATAGGCGTGGCAGAAATAAGTACGGTATCATTTGCCCCCAGCTTAATTTTTCTGTGGTCTGAAAAAGCCATTCTTGTTAGGGCGCTCATTGTCTCACCCTGACTGCCTGTGGTTATAATAACAAGCTCTTCCGGCTTATATTTGGTGATTTCGTCAATGTCAATCAAAATTCCCTTTGGAACCTTCATGTAACCAAGTTCTATTGCAACAGATATAACATTTATCATGCTTCTGCCTGAAACCGCGATTTTCCTGTGGTATTGCTCCGCACAATTTATAATCTGCTGCACCCTGTGAACATTAGATGCAAAGGTGGCAACAATTATGCGTTGGTGCCTGTTTGCCCTGAATATTTCGTCAAAAGCTACGCTTACAGTGCTCTCGCTCATGGTATAACCCTTGCGCTCAACATTTGTACTGTCTGACATCATCACCAAAACGCCCTGTCTACCTATTTCGCCTATTCTTGCAAGATCAATCATGTTCCCGCCTATAGGGGTGGTATCTATTTTAAAATCACCGGTGT
>JAAZFB010000325.1 GCA_012511915.1 Clostridiaceae bacterium | reverse complement strand
TTATGGATTGTCAAAATCTTATAAGGGTGCGCCTTCAGATGAAGGACCATTTTATCATGGGACGAAGGCAGATTTGCAGGTTGGTGATTTACTGACAGCTGGTGGAAATTCAAATTATAAACCTGGGCTTAAAATGAACCACATTTATTTCACTGCTAATGTCAATGGCGCAGGTCTTGCAGCAGCATTAGCAGAAGGAGAAGGAAGAGAACGAGTTTATATAATAGAACCAACAGGTGAATTTGAAAACGACCCAAATGTTACTGACAAAAAATTCCCGGGCAACTTAACACGATCTTATCGCTCACAAGAACCTTTAAGAATTATTGGCGAAGAAACAGAGTGGAATAAACTGACAACTACGGAGCGATGCGAATGGCATGAAAATTTAGCCAAAAACAAGGGCAAAATCATTAACTGAAAATATTTCAAATGGGTAATATAGTACTTTTCAATTTTGTCTTTGGGCTTACACATAACATGCAGCAAGGCATTCTACCGGATATATCTTCCCTTATAGTGAAAACAAGTAAACTGTCTTCTCTTCTGAACCCTCAAGGCACGGTGAGGCGGTTACTTTGCTTGTCAAGGGAGCGATAGCGACGTGGAGGAGCATTTGTAGCGCCCATGCAAGGCTTGCCTAAGAAGCTAAGCTAAAAGCGAAGGCCGATTGGGTGTAAACTACTGCGGAGTGCGTGGTATTGATGTCAAGGGTGAAAGAGTGAGGGTGTACAGCGACTTCCTTCATCTTAAATCGGGGCGTGAAAGTAAAGTTTTGTTTATTAGGGGAGAATAGCATGAAAAACAAAAAGAGAAATTTGTTTATTATATTGACTACTGGGATTACTCTGCTGTTAGTACGTCCGTTTAGTCTTGCTGCACTGATTTATGAGGATAGTTTTGGTGAACGCTATGAAACATATACACCAATGAGCCGTAGCATCGATGAGTTTAAGGAATTGAACATGCAAAGATTCACTTTTGTTTCCAACAATGGGCAGGAGTTGGTTGGGTATCAGTATTTCAAAAATATTGAAGATGCAGTGGGGGTAGTGATTATTGCACATGGTCTTGGTGGAGGCGGCCATAATTCATATATGGATATAGCCGACTATTTTGCATCTAATGGATATACTGTGTTTGCTTATGACGCGACCGGGAATGATGAAAGCGAGGGCGATTCTGTAAATGGAATTCCACAGGGATTAATTGATTTAGATTATGCAATTCGATTTGTGAAGGAAACATCCGATTTTGCCAACTTGCCCATCATGTTATTCGGGCATAGCTGGGGCGCATATTCTGCCGGCAGTGTGTTAAATTATCACCCTGATGTTAAAGCCGTTGTGATGGTGGCCGGTTTTAACGAGTCTATGGATATAATAGAAGAAGAAGTCAGAAGGATTGCAGGAGATAGAATAAACATCTTACTACCTTACGTGTCGTTATATGAGCGCATTAGATTTAGGGAGTATGCAAAACACAGCAGTGTGCAAGGTTTTGAGAATTCAACAGCGGGTGTATTGATCATCCATAGTGCTGATGATGAGATGATTTCGTCAGAAAAAAGCTTTGATTTTTTCTTTAATCGATATAAAAATAACCCACGATTTAAATTTGTTCAATATAAGGACCGTGGCCATGACGGGGTATGGTATGCGGATAGCGCTCGTGTCTATAGAGAAAAATTAAATGAAGCATTTAATATGTATTTAAGTTCATTAGAGGCCGAATTCACTTCTGAAATAAAAGCAGATTATCTCAATAAAAATCTTGATAAGAGTTTGCTTTTTAAGCTTGATGAAGAACTCATGAGTAACATAGTGCGCTTTTATGATAGCTTTACAAAATGAGCATACCCTATAATATGCTTGTTATTTTCTGAATTATTTTCTGAACTAAAATGAGAATGGAGGAAGCAAGGGGATGTTGTCACACAGTCTGACGTCCCCCTGATTCCCCTGCGTCCCTGCTTGGGCGGTTGATTATGCCGGGGTGTAACCCAGAAAGAAATGATCAGTATTAAGTGAACAAAGTGATAAATCTGAACTTAGAGGTTAATCGTGAAAAAATGGTATGAAGATGTTAACGCCAATCCAAACCGTCCAAAAGCTGACAGGATTGCCTGACCGAGAATTGCTGGATATAATGACCATAT
>JAAZFB010000324.1 GCA_012511915.1 Clostridiaceae bacterium | reverse complement strand
CTTCTGACTACTTTGCTGATGTGTATCCCGCTTATTAATCTTGTTTTGTTGTTTGTATGGGCCTTTGGCAGCAATACCGAGATCAGCAAGTCGAACTGGGCCAAGGCGGCTTTAATTTGGATGTTTATCGGTATTGTGTTGTCGGTGCTGCTGGCCGGAGTTATCGGTGGGCTGTTAGCGGCACTCAGCGGCATGTTGGCAAACTGACGGTTGCCAGAAGTGTGAGGCGGGTAAAAAATGCCCGCAAACAGAGCCAAAAAGGCAAATCACAAGCGTCTGCAAAAGTTGAGCCGTTCCTCTATTGAATAAAACATGGTAGTTAGCCCGGATATTTCATGAAACATTAAAAAAAAAGGGGCAAATCTCTATATAACCTGTTATATTATAAGTAGTTAAAGCAAATAACAACAGAGAGATTTGCCATGACCAACTGTAACGCATTATCGGGAATATTTCAAGGCTCAAAAGGGAGAAAATTTGATGTTAATTTTTCGGGAGGACATATCTCCAGCGATGGTGGTCTTTTGCTACTTGCTGAACTCGACAAAAGAGTGGGGATTACTGCCGGAATTTCAAAGATTTTAAAATCCTTTGATACACGCCAAGCAGGGAAAATTACACACTCAACGTTAGCAATGCTCAGGCAACGAGTTTACGCTATTGCTGCTGGCCATGAAGATTTAAACGACCACAACCATCTTAATAGCGACAAGCTTTATCAGGCCGTGATTGGCACTGATGAAGCTTTGGCTGGAGCCTCTACTTTAAGCCGTCTTGAAAATCGTTCGACAAGAGAGCTGTGTGTTGATATTACCAAATATTTTATCGAGACATTCATAGCATCATTTGACGATCCTCCAAAGGAATTGATTCTGGATTTTGATGCCACTGACGATGCTGTTCATGGTATGCAAGAGGGGAGGTTTTTCCATGGCTACTATGACAACTACTGTTTTCTTCCTTTGTATGTATTTTGCGGTCATCAATTGCTGGTTCCATATTTGCGTCCTGCAAATATGGATGGTGCCAGACATGCATGGGCTATTCTTGCCCTGTTAGTAAAACGATTCAGGCAAGAGTGGCCAGATGTACGCATAATATTTCGTGGAGACAGTGGTTTTTGCCGCCACCGTATGTTCTCATGGTGTGATAAAAACTCGATTGACTATATTGTCGGTATCTCCAAGAACAAACGCCTGGAGAAAATGAGCTCAAACATAGCTAAAAAAGCAAAGCGGAAGTTTAACCGTACCGGGAAAAAGGCAAAGTTGTTTTGCGATATTTACTACGCCGCAGGTACGTGGAGCAAAAAGCGCCGTGTAATATGCAAAAGCGAATATAACAGCTTGGGGCCTAACTTGCGTTATGTCGTTACAAACATCAAGGGATCTGCACGCAAACTGTACTCCGGATTGTATTGCCAAAGAGGCGACATGGAGAACCGGATAAAGGAGCAACAACTTGATCTCTTCGCTGACCGCACAAGCTGCCACAAATGGTGGGCAAATCAATTCCGTCTGCTCCTTTCAAGTATAGCATACATACTCCTCGAAAGACTCAGAACCTTGGCGTTGAAAAATACACAGTTTGCCAAAGCACAGTGTGGAACTATACGGTTGAAACTTTTAAAAATAGGAGCTGTCATAAGGCGTAATACCAGGAAAGTTTATGTCAGCCTCTCATCGGCCTTTCCTTATCAAAATGCATTTATAAAAATCAGCAACAATATCTGTGCTTTGAAATAAAAACAAATGAGAGCTGCCCCGGCTCGCTGATCAACAATGGGGGTAAGGGGGATTGTGCCCAAAAACAACAAAATAGAGCTATTTGCACACTTTTTAAGCACAAAAATAGAAACTAAGGCCTCTTGCAGCCGTCATACTCAAAAAATAGCGTTCATGCAACATCCGGGCTAAAGGCGGCAGCCCACGCCATGTTGTCGCAGTGCCGGATCCCGGCAACCCCTCGGCTGCACGTATCATCACATACGAGCCTCGTACAGGTGGCAGTCTTAGATACGTCCAGTCGGCGCCGATGCTGACCGCTTTGTTCAAATGGCGAAGGCAATTAATCAGCATCATTGAAACGACCATAATACGGATAGATTTTTTTGAGGATGAGGAAACGTCTTACAATTTTTCACCTTCTTTAGGGGAGAGCGCAGTCATTGGGGTTATAGTGGAGCCGCCACCCCCAAATGGATACCGGTATGCGACTATCAGGTTCCAACTGGAGATCGTCCGCGAGACGGCGCAAGGCGGTGAACAGCATGTCGATTGGGTAGATATCGGCAACTCGTCGGAATATGCTAGCTGGAGACATGTGAAT
>JAAZFB010000323.1 GCA_012511915.1 Clostridiaceae bacterium | reverse complement strand
ATGATTTTTTGCTGAGCAAGGCATGGGTTCTTTTGAATGCTTTTTGCATTCAAAACGGTTCCATAACGATGCTCAGTGGAAAATCAGCCGAAAAGATTGCGCTATATTTGATTGAATTTAGTATTAGACCCGATTGCTTTAGTAGCTAACTTGTCACATCTTTCATTTTCCGGATGACCGTTATGTCCGCGTACCCATTCAAATTCCACCTTATGTTCTTTTAATAACTTAATTAGCTTTTTCCACAAATCGCTGTTTGGCACCTGTTCTGTTCGATTTTTCATCCAATTCTTTTTTTCCCAATTAAATACCCAGCCGTTATTTATCGCATCAACCAAATACTTTGAATCACTGTAGAGTGTTACATCACAACTTTCTGTCAACGCAGACAAACCCTCAATGGCGGCGGTTAGTTCCATCCTGTTGTTTGTTGTTTGCCCTTGCGAGCCGCAAATTTCTTTTATTTTATCATTATATTTTAAAATTGCGCCCCATCCGCCCGGTCCGGGGTTGCCGCTGCAAGCTCCGTCTGTATATATCTTAACATGCTTCAAATTATCACCGCCTTATACTAATTAGCAGCTACCAATGCCTTGACACTAGTGTCAAGGCACTAATATGATTTCAAATGTAATTTTACCACAAATAATCGCCCTTTACAAGATGTTAAAAATAATGTAAAATATAAGATAGATATGCAGTTTAACGCAAAATACTATTAAAGGGTAATGATAAATGATTAAACAAGGTTATGATGATAGTTCCATTTCTTCACTAAAAGGCGCAGAAAGGGTTCGGAAACGACCAAGCGTAATATTTGGCTCAGACGGCATTGAGGGATGTTGTCATTCGTTTTTTGAAATTTTATCTAACTCAATAGACGAGTTGAGATATGGTTACGGCAACATAATCACGGTAAAGCGTTTCCTCGATTGCTCAATAGAAGTTACCGATAACGGACGAGGTATACCGGTGGGGTATAACGAAAAAGAGGGACGTTATAATTGGGAGCTTGTTTTTTGCGAAATGTACGCCGGTGGTAAATATAACAACAATACCGGCACAAACTACGAATTTTCATTAGGGCTCAACGGGCTCGGTGCTTGTGCAACACAATATGCCTCAGAGTATATGGATGTTGAAATATTAAGGGACAGGCAGCGGCATTGTCTGCATTTTGAAAAGGGCGAAAACATCGGTGGCATGAAATCAGACCCTGTTCGTGGTTCTGCTACCGGTACAAAAATTAAATGGCGTCCGGATATTAATGTTTTTACTGATATAGATATCCCTCTTGAGTATTATTTAAACGTGATGATAAAACAAGCAGTTGTAAACTCAGGCGTTAAGTTTGTGTTGTTTGATGAAACAGAAGACGGCATTTTTGACGAATACACATTTTTATATGAAAACGGCATAGTTGATTATGTAAAAGAAGTCGGCGACAATAAATGTATCACCGATATACAATACTACACAACCGAACGCACAGGTCGTGATAGGAATGACAAGCCGGACTATAAAGTTAAACTCTCTGTCGCATTTTGCTTTAATAATGAAGTTAATCTCATTGAATACTACCACAATTCCAGTTTTTTAGAATATGGCGGCTCACCCGACAAAGCCGTTAAAAGCGCATTTGTTAGCGTTATTGACCAATACTTAAAAAGCAGCGGCAAATATAACAAAAACGAAAGTAAAATTCTTTTTACTGACATTTCCGACTGCCTATTGTTAGTTAGCAATTCCTTTTCCACTATAACCAGCTATGAAAACCAAACAAAAAAGTCCATCAGTAATAAATTTGTCCAAGAAGCAATGACTGATTTTTTACGTCAACAATTAGAGGTATATTTCATAGAAAATAAAGCAGATGCCGAAAAAATTGCAGAACAAGTGCTTATTAATAAACGCAGCAGAGAAAGTGCCGAAAAACAGCGTATCGGTGTTAAAAAACTATTAAGTGGCAACAACGACGTGCTAAGCAGAGTTCAAAAATTCGTCGATTGCCGAACAAAGGATAAAAAAATCAGTGAGTTGTATATTGTGGAGGGGGATTCCGCACTCGGTTCCTGTAAGCTTGGTAGAGATGCTTCATTTCAGGCTATAATTCCGGTTAGAGGGAAAATACTAAACTGCTTAAAGGCCGATTTTGATAAAATCTTTAAAAATGATATAATACTTGACTTAGTACGAGTACTTGGATGCGGTGTTGAAACAAAGTCTAAACACAACAAAGACTTCAACACTTTTGAACTTGAAAACCTGCGTTGGAGCAAAGTAATAATTTGTACTGATGCCGACATTGACGGCTATCAGATACGCACCCTCATCCTTACGATGTTTTACAGGCTTATGCCAACATTAATCAAAGAAGGTCTTATTTACATTGCTGAATCGCCATTGTTTGAAATAACGTGCCAAGATAAAGTAAAGTTTGCATATAATGAACATGAAAAAAATGCAATTATCGCCACCCTAAAAGACAAAAAATATACCATACAACGCAGCAAAGGGCTCGGCGAAAATCAGCCGGAAATGATGTGGGAAACGACAATGAACCCTAAAACCCGTCGTCTGATTAGAGTTATGCCTGAGGACGATCCATTCCTCGCAAAAGCAAAATTTGAGCTGCTGCTCGGGGATAATTTACAAGGCAGAAAAGACCATATAGCCAAAAACGGCGCAAAATATTTAAGCCTTACAGATGTTAGTTAAACTGTATAACACATAGGAGGGTTAGCATTACTATGTTTGATTATATAAAAGGCACATTATCGTATTATTCTGATACATATGCTGTTGTTGATGTGGGCGGAATTGGATATAAAATTGCAACCACCGCCAAAAGCCTAGGAATTATAAAGCCTGGTGAGGCTGTTACTTTTTATACATATCTTCATATACGTGATAGTATAATGGATATTTACGGATTTACCGATACTCGCGAGCGCTCAACGTTTATGCTGTTAATATCGGTTAGCGGTGTCGGTCCAAAAGTTGGCATTAGTATCCTTTCTGCAATTGCGGCAGAAGACTTGGCACTTGCTGTCGTATCAAATGATACCAAATTAATCACAATAGCACCAGGTGTTGGTAAAAAACTTGCAGAACGAATTATATTAGAACTTAAAGATAAAATTAAAGCAGAAAGTCTTGATTTTGACAACTCTATATCGGCATTACCTCAAGCAAGTCTTGAATCAGAAGCGGCTGAAGCGCTTGTAGTCCTTGGATATGCACCATCAGCCGCTATAAAAGCGATAAAAAATGTTGAAAAAGGGTTAACACTTGAAGAGACAATTAAAAAGGCATTACAAAACGGTGCGGTTAAATGAAAAACTTTACCACCCGCGGCTACTACCGCCACCGCCGGAAGAACCGCCTCCACCGCTAAAGCCACCGCCGCCGAAACCTCCGGTGCCTCCGAAACCTCCGCCGCCTCTTCCACCACGCCTGCCGGAGCCTCTATCAAAAAGCATACGCCAAAATAACACTTTTAATAAAAAGCCGGTTATTCTGCCCTTAAATACAATAATATCAAATATAAATAAAATAATGAAAAGCATAACAACCATCCCGTTAAAGCCGGAATCGTCTGTTTGGGTAACAGGCGGAAGATTAGGCACATCGGCTAAAGTTACGTCATATTCAGCTGCAACTTCATTAACAAGTGCGTAATACGTATCTGTTATCGCATTATCATAATCACCCCGTGCCAAGCTGGGAATTAGGTATTCATCCTGTATTTGCCCTGTCTTACCATCGGGCAGTCTGCCCTCTAAACCATAGCCGACCTCAATTCTGCTCTTTCTGTCATTTATAGCCAGCAAAAGCAAAACACCGTTATGTTTGTCGGCATGTCCTATACCCCAATTACGAAACAATGTGTTTGAATAATCCTCGATAGATGCACCATCTAAGGAGTTTATCGTAACTACAACAACTTGCGCGGTAGTTTTTTGTTCAAGTTGCACAGCGATATTTTCTAATTTACTTTTTACGTCATTACTTAACACACCTGCAAAATCACTAACATAATAGTTAGTGGGAGAGGGTATTTCGAGTGCAAAGGCGGTCAAGCAAACACTAAATAACATCAGTACAATGCAAAAATATAAAGCTAAACGCCGTTTCAGCATAATATTACCCTTCCCTTTTGCCACATAAATAATACGCAAAGCGAATTATTTAAAACTTTACGTTTGGTACTTTTTGCGAGCCTTCGTCTGCCTCGAAGTAATCCCTTTCGCCAAAATTAAACATGCCGGCTATTATGTTAGATGGGAACCTTTTGATTTGAGTATTGTATGCCTGCACAGCCTCGTTATAATCTTTTCTGGCAAAAGTAATCCTATTTTCCGTACCCGCAAGCTCATCTTGCAACGCCCTGAAGTTTTGATCTGCTTTTAATGTCGGATACGCCTCGCCTATCGCTAACAGTCTGCTAAGAGAGCTAGAAAGTTCAGCATTTGCTTGTGCGGTTTCATTTACTCCGGTTGCACCTATTAACTTCGAACGCGCATTTGCTATTTCGCTGAAAATCCCTTCTTCATGTGCAGCATATCCCTTTACAGTTTCGACTAAATTAGGAATTAAATCTGCGCGTCTTTGCAGATTGTTTTGCACCTGACTCCACATACCGTTTATATTTTCGTTGGCAGAAACCAAAGCATTATATTTGCCTGCAAAATTGGATATAATAATAAACAGAACAAGAACT